>CAMDEB010000254.1 GCA_945893085.1 Rhodoplanes serenus
CCCCCGCAAGCGGGGGAGGGAGCAGAGTGGTGCGCGGGGAGAGCGCCAATGAAATTCACCCTCTCCTGGCTCAAGGAGCATCTCGACACCGACGCGCCGCTCGACGACATCGTGAGCAGGCTCACCATGATCGGGCTCGAGGTCGAGAATGTCGCCGACCAGGGCAAGGCGCTGGCGCCGTTCGTCATCGCCAAGGTGATCTCCGCCGAGCAGCACCCGAACGCCGATCGGCTGCGCGTCTGCATGGTCGATACCGGCGACGGCAAGCCGATCCAGGTCGTCTGCGGCGCGCCGAACGCGCGCGGCGGCATGACCGGCGTGTTCTCGCCGCCCGGTACGTTCATCCCGGGCAAGAACATCACGCTCGGCATCGGCAGCATCCGCGGCGTCGAGAGCCGCGGCATGCTGGTGTCCGAGGCGGAGATGCTGATTTCCGACGATCACGACGGCATCATCGAGCTGCCGGCCGACGCGCCGGTCGGCACCAGCTACGCGCAATGGGCCGGGCTCGGCGATCCGGTGATCGAAATCAATCTCACGCCGAACCGCTCCGACTGCACCGGCGTCAGCGGCATCGCCCGCGATCTCGCGGCGACCGACATCGGCATCCTGAAGGAACGCGCGCCAAAGCCGGTGGCGGGCGCCTTCCCCTGCCCGGTGTCGGTCAAGCTCGACTTCGGCGCGACGCCGTCGCTGTGCCCGGCGTTCGCGCTGCGGCTGGTGCGCGGCGTCAAGAACGGCCCGTCGCCGGAATGGCTGCAGAAGCGGCTCAAGGCGATCGGGCTGCGTCCGATCAATGCGCTGGTCGACATCACCAACTTCATCACCTTCGACCGCGGCCGGCCGCTGCACGTGTTCGACGCCAAGAAGGTGCACGGCAATCTCGTGGTCCGCCGCGCCGGCAACGGCGAGCAACTGCTCGCGCTGGATGGCAAGACCTACACGCTCGACAGTGCGATGTGCGTGATCGCCGACGACAAGGCCGTCGAGTCGCTTGCCGGCATCATGGGCGGCGAGGCGTCGGGCTGCGACGAGACCACCACCGACGTGCTGATCGAATCGGCGCTGTGGGAGCCGCTTAACATCGCGCAGACCGGCCGCAAGCTCGGCATCAATTCCGACGCGCGCTATCGTTTCGAGCGCGGCGTCGATCCGAATTTCATGCTGCCGGGGCTGGAGCTGGCGACGCAGATGGTGCTCGAGCTCTGCGGTGGCACGCCGTCCGAGGTCACCGTCGCCGGCAAGGCCGAGGCGCCCGAGCGCGTCATCGATTTCCCCCCGACGGAATTGAAGCGTCTCGCCGGGCTCGACGTCGCCATGCCCGAGATGAAGCGCGTGCTCACGCGGCTGGGCTTCTTCGTCGCCGGCCAAGGCACCGCCGTGAAGGTCGCGCCGCCGTCGTGGCGGCCCGACATCGAGGGCAAGGCCGATATCGTCGAAGAGATCGTGCGCATCGTCGGCGTCGATCGCATCCCGTCGACGCCGTTCGATCGCGGCGAGGCGCCGCGCAAGCCGGTGCTCACTTCGGCGCAGGTGCGGGTCCGGAAGGCGCGCCGCGCGCTCGCGGCGCGCGGCATCGTCGAGGCCGTCACCTGGTCATTCATCTCCAAGCCGCAGGCCGAGCTGTTCGGCGGCGGCAGCGCCGCTCTCGCGCTCGCCAATCCGATCGCGGCCGAACTGTCCGACATGCGGCCGAGCCTGATCCCCGGCCTAATCGCCGCCGCGCAGAAAAACGCCGACCGCGGATTTCCCGACGTCGCACTTTTTGAAGTGGGCCAGGTATTCAAGGGCGACCAGCCGGAAGACCAGTTCACCGCCGCGACCGGTGTGAGGAAGGCCCTGGCGAAGGCGTCCGGCAGCGGCCGCCACTGGTCGAGCAAGGCCGCCGAGGTCGATGTGTTCGACGCCAAGGGCGATGCGCTCGCCGTGCTCGCCGCCGCTGGCGCGCCCGCCCAGGCGCTGCAGGTCGTGCCCGGCGCGCCAGCCTGGTTCCATCCCGGCCGCTCCGGCACGATCCAGATCGGGCCGCAGAACATTCTTGGACATTTCGGCGTGCTGCATCCGCGCGCGCTCGAAGCGATGAAGGCCGACGGCCCGCTGGTCGCCTTCGAGGTGATCCTGGAGCGCATCCCGGAGGCCAAGACCAAGGCGACGCGCGCCAAGCCGATGCTGGAGCTTGCGCCGTTCCAACCGGTGACGCGCGACTTCGCCTTCGTGGTGGATCGCAGCGTGAAGGCCGCCGACATCGTGCGATCGGCGCAGAACGTCGACCGCAAGCTGATCGCGGGCGTCAGCGTGTTCGACGTTTACGAGGGCCAAGGCATCGAGGCCGGCAAGAAGTCGATCGCGATCGCGGTCACCATCCAGCCGCGCGAGAAAACCTTGACCGATCCGGAGATCGAGGCGCTCGGCGCCAAGATCGTCGCCGAAGTGACGAAGAAGACCGGCGGCACGCTGCGCGGTTGAGCCACCTTGCCTCGTTGTCGTCCCCGCGAAGGCGGGGACGGCAACGGAGTGTGTGCTAGGATCGCTCCAACAATCGTTCAGGGAGCGAACGTCATGGAGATGAGCGTAAAGGCGCCGGCCGCCGGCCAGCAGGACAAAGCGGCGCCGAAGACCGACGTCACGGCCGCGCGGCCGCATGGCGCCAACGCCAGCGACCTGGACATCTGGCTGCAGAAGGTCGAGGCGATGGGCGAGCTCAAGCGCATCACAGCCGAGGTCGATCCCGATCTCGAAGCCGCCACCATCACCTATCTGGTCGGCAGCGAGAAATCGCCGGCGCTGCTGTTCGAGAACGTCAAGGGCCATCCCGGCCACAAGGCGCTCTACAACATGATCGGCTGCAATCTCTCGCGCTTCTGCCTGATGATCGGCGAGAAGCCGGTCGATCATCCGCTCAAGGCCGTGCAGCTTCTCCAGCAGAAGTTCGGCCGTAAGATTCCACCCCGGGAGGTCGCGGCCTCAACGGCGATCTGCAATCAGAACATCGTCGAGGGCGACAAGATCGACATCCGGATGTTTCCGGCGCAGCGGATGTGGCCGCTCGATGGCGGAAAATATCTCGGCACCGGCGACGCGGTGATCACCAAGTGTCCCGAAACCGGCCGCATCAACGTCGGCACCTACCGGATGATGATCAAGGGCCCGCGCGAGATCGGCGTCTACACCTCGCCCGGCAAGGACGCGACCATCGATCGCGAAAAATACTGGAAGATGGGCAAGCCGATGCCGATCGCCGCGGCCTACGGCATCGATCCGCTGCTGTTTTTGGTGGCGGCGACCAGCCTGCCGAAGACCGAGAGCGAGTACGAATACTACGGCGGCATCAACGGCGCGCCGATCGAACTGTTCACCAGCGACCTGACCGGGCTGCCGCTGCCCGCGCGCGCGGAAATCATCCTGGAAGGCTTCCTCTATCCGGATGAGACCTTCGCCGAAGGACCGTTCGGCGAGTTCACCGGCTACTACGGCCGGCCGAGCGGGGCTACGCCTTACATGCGGGTCGAGCGCGTGCGCTATCGCGACAATCCCACGCTGACCTGCGCGCTGATGGCGGACGGGGCGGCGAACGAGGCCGGCCTGTTCTGGGCGGCGCTGCGGTCGGCGGGCATCTGGGCCGACCTGCAGAAGCTCGGCGTGCCCGGCGTCCAGGGCGTGTGGTCGATCCCCGAGGCCGCCGGCTGGGGCATCACCGTGGTTTCGATCAAGCAGATGTACGCCGGCCACGCGCCGCAGGTGATGGCGCTGGCGGCGCAATGCACGGCCGGGGCCTATTTCGGCAAGTACGTGATCGTGGTCGACGACGACATCGACCCGACCAACGTCTACCAGGTGCTGTGGGCGATGGCGACGCGCTCGCGGCCGGCGCAGTCGATCGACATCCTGCGCGAGACCTGGAGCACGTACCTCGATCCAAGCCTGAACCCGCCGGAAATCCGGCCGTGGGGATCGAAGGCGCTGATCAACGCCTGCATGGACTACAGGTTCATCAAGTCGTTCTCGCCGCGCACCAAGCTCGACAAGAAGACCTACGAGCAGGTGGTGTCGCGCTGGGATGAACTGGGGCTCAGCGGCAAGCCGCCGGTCGTCACCGTGTTCGAGGACAAGACGACGGCGAAGGAGATCACCTAGACGGTTGCAGGCTCATCGCAGCGCCTGTCACTTCGATCCCCGATTGAGGGAGATCGCGACCTGCGACATCTCGCTGCCCGGCGCCTGGATCGAGATCGATTGCTGGTTGGCGCGCGTGTTCACAGCCAGGTTCGCCGCCAACATTCCCTGCACGTTGATCTGGATCCGATTTCCGGTGGCATTGCCGGAGATGGTGCCGCCGACGCGACGGGTCAGCTCGGCCCAGGTGCCTGACACCTCACCGTCGTTGTGGGCTACATTGCTCTGCAGCTCGAACTTGAAACTGTCGCTCGCGCAGCGCAGCATGAGCTGAAGGTTGGCGCCGCTGCTGTCGACGTTGTAGGTCGCCCGGCAACGAATGCTTTCTTTGGTCCCGCTGGCCAGGGTGATGGTGCCGGGCCCCGACCAGGCTCCGGACAGGTTCGAAAACGGGCTTCCCGCGGCCTGTGCGTGGTCGGAGGAAACAACCGCGGCAAGCATGACCGCAAACGCCGATGCCTGGATCGCGCGAGCGATGGATTTGGCGGACGTCATCGGCTGTGTCTCCCCCCGGAGCATTGATCGTCTCTTGTGCGCCGGAGAGTAGCCGGTGCTGGGAAAAAATCTGGCCTGGCATTCGCTAAAATTTTAACGACTGGGGAAAACGCAGACCCGCCCTAGGCTTTTGCGATGTCATCACCGGCCGGCAGCAGCTCGGCATAGGCAAACCCATCGCGTTCGACCGTTTCGCCGACCGTCACCCGCACGGGGCCGTTGAGCATCGGCCCGGCGCCAACGAAGGAGTGGAATTCACCGTTCTCGCCGCACGGGTCGATGCCAGGCGGCAGGTCGGCAAGCAGATCGACGTCGAACCGGCGACCCGCAAAATCCTTCGGCAGCTTCTTCAGATCGACGCACACCAGCCTGGCTTCGACCCCGGCCGCGATCATCTCGCGCGCCAGCGCATCGGTCGGCCTGTGCCACAGCGGAAACACCGGCGTGATGCCGATCGGCGCAAGCCTTGTCTCGCGATAGGCGCGCACGTCTTCGAGAAACAAATCGCCGAAGATCATGTGCGTGATGCCCTGCGCCTTGGCTTGCTCCATCGCCGCCGCCATTTCGCGCTCATAGACCTCGTTCGGACATGGATAGAGGATGCGCACGACGGTGGCAGCCAAGCCGGCGGCATCGAGCTGCGCCATCAGCAGCTCCTCGCGCAGCCCATGGATGCTGACCCGCCCGAACGTGCCGGTGACCGTGGTCAGCGCGCCGACCACGTCGATCTCGCCTGCGCGGCGCACCTCATGCAGCGCCCAGGCGCTGTCCTTGCCGCTCGACCAGGCGATCAGCGCCTTCGGCCGCGCTTTCATGAACGCTTGCGCGAGGGACGCTGCGGCGCGCGCTTCGGCTCGACCGGCTCCTTCAGCACGCCCATCTTGCGCAGCACCGCCTCGGCGGCGCGCTCGCCGGATTCCCAGGCGCCGCCGACCGTGCCCCACATCGTCTCGTGCACCGCCTCGCCGGCGAAGAACAGCCGGTCGCGCACCGGCTCCATCAATATCTTGCGCGCGCCCTGTCCGCCTGGTGAAGCGGTGGACACGGAGCCGAGCACCCAGGGCTCGTCGTTCCAGCGCGTCGCGTGGGTGCGTTTCAGCGCTTTCTTCACGTCGGCGCCGTAGAGATTGGCGAGCCATTCCACGGCGAAGTCAACCATCGCCATCTCACCCTTGGCCGACAGCTCGCGGCCGAACCGGCCGCCGATCTCGACCATCGCCAGCGGCGTACCCGGCACGTTGGCGAGCATCGCGGCGGTGCTGGCGCCGGCGGATTTCTCGAACACGAGATCGTCGCGCTGCAGGCCGAGCGGATTGCCGGCAAGCTCCAGCACGATGTGGTCGTTGCTGCCGAGCTTGAGCCGCGCCAACGCATCGAGCTGGCGCTTCGGCAGCTCGGGATCGAACTTGATCTTCCCGGCCGCCAGGACATTGGTCGAGGCGGTAACGATCGCGAACCGTCCGGAGACGCGGCCCTTCGGCGTCTGCGCCTCGACTCGGCCGCTGCGGCCGCCGAGATCGATCCGAGAGGCCGGCGCGCCGAGCTGCACGGTGAGACCCTCGGCGAGTTTCGCCAGCAGCGCGCCAAAGCCCTGGCGGCAGAACGCGCTGGTGTCGCGCTCGGCGGCATTGGTGAAATCAACAGCCGACATGTCGGCGAAATCCTTGCCGCAGCCGTAGGGCCCGAGCACGAACTCGACCGTCGACCGCCAGTCGGCGAGATCCTTCGGCAGAGCCTGGGCACAACTGACGTCAGTCTTGCCGCGGGCCGCGTCGCCGATCGCGCGGTTGGTGCGAACCAGCGCCGCCAGGAAATCCTCGAGCTCGCCTTCGCGCGCATGGCGCCGGCCGATCCGCGCGCGCTGGCCGGTCGGTGCCGGATAGATGTCGAGGCCGGACCTGCCCGCAAGCTTGGTCACCGGGTTGATGTCGGGCGAATAGATCCAGTGCGCGCCGAG
>CAMDEB010000255.1 GCA_945893085.1 Rhodoplanes serenus
TTGAGATCGATCCGCCGGCGCGACAGCGGGATGTAATACCGCCCTGCCCGCACCATCGCCCGCGGATTGAATAGAATGCCGATCAGCCGCTGCTGCAGCGTCTTGGGCGAGATCGGCTTCACCAGGAACTCGTGAACGCCGAGCCGCAGCGCCGTATGCACGCGCGAGCGCTTGCCGCAATCGGTGAGCATGATGATCGGCAGGTTGGGCTTCGGAAACACGCCCGGCGACCGCACGATGCGCATCACCTCGCGTCCATCCAGGACCGGCATGTCCCACTCCAGGATCATGACATCCGGGCTGATGGTGCGGATGGCCTCCAGCGTGGCAACGCCGTCGGCCGCCTCATAGATCGCCTTGGCGCCGAGGTTCACCAGCATCATGCGGGTGAGCCGGCGCGTGTAGGCGTTGCTGTCGGCGATCAGCACGACAAGACCTTCGATCGCCTTCTCGACTTGCGTGGTGGACGTCGGACAGGGCAATCCCATCAGTGACGAGTGTGCCATGTCTACTGGGCGGACGCTGTGAAACCGCTAAACCAATCTGTTCAATTGTCTTTAATCTGATTCAAGCTGGCGCCAGCCGCCGCCCCGGTCGCAGCACCAGCCACGCCACGATCACGACGTTAACCAAGTTCCAGGCAAGACCGTTGAGAAATGCGGCCTGATACGAACCGGTAAGGTCAAAAACCCAACCCGACATCCAGCCGCCCAGGGCCATGCCGAGCAGCGTCGCCATCAGCACGATGCCGAGCCGGGTGCCGGTTTCCGACGGCGAGAAATATTGTCGCACGATAATGGCGTACATCGGCACGATGCCGCCCTGGAACAGCCCGAACAGGCCCGAGATCACGTAGAGCGACATCAGGCCGTCGAACCAGAGATAGAGAAACAGCGCGACGCCCTGCAGCACCGAGCCGAGCAGTAGCGCCTTGAGGCCGCCGAGGCGGTCGGCGATGAAGCCGGCCGACACCCGGCTGATCAGACCGAGCCCCAACATCAGCGACAGCATTTCGGCGCCGCGCGCCGGGCCGTAGCCGAGGTCGCCGCAGTAGGCGACGATATGCACCTGCGGCATCGACATGGCGACGCAGCAGCCGACCCCGGCCACGCACAGCAGCACCATTAGCGTGTTCGCCGACAGCCCGAGCGAGCCGCGCTCGCCGCTGGCCGTCGCGACGGCGGCGGCCAGATGCACCGGCGGGCGGCGCCGCATCAGCAGCGCTAGCGGCAGCATGGTTACGACACAGATAACGCCGATGCCGATCTGAGTCGCGCGCCAGCCGTCGGTCGAAATGAAATACTGGATGAGCGGCGGCCAGATCGTGCCCGCGAGGTAGTTGCCGCAGGAGACGAGCGCGACCGCGATGCCGCGCCGGCGGGTGAACCAGTGCGAGATATCGGACATCAGCGGCCCGAAGGTGGCCGAGCTGCCCAATCCGAGCAGGCCCTGCGCCAGCGCGAACTGCCAGAGATTGGTTGCGGCGCCGGAGCCGATATAACCGACGCCGAGCGCCACCACGCCCAGGATCACCGGCAACACCACGCCGAAGCGATCGGCCAGACGGCCCATCGCGATGCCGCCGAAACCGAAGCCGATCATCGTCAGCGTGAACGGCAGCGACGCCTCGCCGCGCGCCACGCCGAATTCCGCCTGCACCGCCGGCAGCGCGACCACGAACGACCACATGCCGACGCTGCCGATGCTGCCGAGCGTCAGCGCGACGGCGAGCCGCCACCAGGCATAGGCGGATTCCGTCTCCGCCATGGGGGGATGAGCCCCCGCGTTTGCGTTCGTGGTCACGACGGATTTGTTCCCGGCAAAATCCGGTTCAAGTCCTAGCACCAAGCGGCGCGGCAATCCTAGGGCGCGCGGCGCAATTCAGCGATGCGGGACGATGATAGTTCTCGATACCGCCGATCAAAATTTTGGATCAATGCAGTTTCGGCGCCTTGAGGAAACAGCCGCGGTCGCTCGACTTGACGCGCGCCTCGAAGGTCTTGCCATCGCGATAGATCGAGAGCGGGACATCGACGCCGGCCGCGCCCAGCGACCAGACCCGGCGATAAAGTCCCGCGAGATCGCTCACGTCGGCGCCGCCGACCGACAGCACGATGTCGCCGGTGCGCAGATCGGCGCGTTGCGCCGGGCCATCCTTCGCGAGGCCGACGACCACGATCTTGTCCTCGATCTCGGTGGCGTAGAGGCCGAGCCATGGCCGCTGCGGCCGGTTCGGCCGTCCGAGCGTCAGCAGGTCGTCGAAGATCGGCTTCAGCAGGTCGATCGGGATGATCATGTTGAGATCGCCCGGCGGACCGTGCTCGCGGCCTTCCTGCAATTGCAGCGAACCGACGCCGAGCAGGTCGCCGGTGGGCCCGATCAGCGCGGTGCCGCCCCAGTTGGGATGCGACGGCGCGGTGAAGATCGCCTCGTCGATCACGTATTCCCAATAGCCGGCGAATTCCTGCTTGGCGACGACGCGGGCCGCGACCGAGCGCGCCCGTCCGCCGGCGCCGCCGACCACGACGCTCTCGCCCACCGGCACCCCGCCCGACTGGCCGATCGGCAGCGCCGGCAGATCGAGCCGGGCCAGCGCCTGCACCAGCCCGAAGCCGGTGGTCTGGTCGTAGCCGAGCACGGTGCCCGGCACGTTGCGGCCGTCGATCAGGCTGAGCCAGATGGTTTCGGCCTCGGTGACGAGGTAGCCGACGGTCAGCACCAGCCCGTCGGCACGGATCAGCACGCCGTTGCCGGTCCGTTCGGTGCCGAGCGTATCGGCGGTGAAGGCGTCCGGCGGAATCACCGCGCGCACCCCCACCACCGCGGACAGCGCCTGGTCGAGATCGTAGCCGTAGTCCTCCGGCTTCGGTTGCACGGCTGGCGGCACCTTCCAGTCGCTCACGGATGGCATACGGGACTCCCTGCTCGCCGACAGCCCAGTATCGGCGTTCGCGTCGCAACCTCAAGGCCGAAATATCGGAAAGACGGGGCGTTCCGTCCAGGGGATGCGACTCGTTTCGCCTGAATCACAACACCGCTGCAACCTGTGCGCAGCTCCCGCATTTCGTTTTTTTTCGAGCCCGACCCAGATAAGGCCCGCGGCAGGTCCCATCGGCGGGTCTATCCGCTGCATTCGAGGAGCGATCATGCTTCCGGGCTTCCGGCTTATCGTCGTGACGTTTCTGTGCAGTTTCCTGCTGGTGTTCGCCGGCGTGCACCTTGCGGCGCCCTATCGCACCGCGCAGGAATCGCTGTCGATGCTGCCGGCCACCGGTGGGCTGCTGCACCCGGATGCGCCGGTTTCGGCCCTGTTCGACGTGCGCTTTGCCGCGAGCCTCGCCTCCATCGCTCCGGTGACGGCAAATCTGATGCTGCCTGCGGCCGATGCAACCCCGTATCCGGCGGTGGTCCCGGCGCCCGAGCCGGTTGCCGACGAGCCGCCCGTCGTCGATGCGGCGCCGGAGCCAGCAACGCCAGCGGCGAACGATACGCCGCAATAGCCCGTTAGCGCCGCGCCACCCGCATGGCAAAAGCGGTGGCGGCACGCTAACTGTGCTGCATGATCCCGCTCTCCGTCCTCGACCTGTCGCCCGTCACCACCGGCACGTCCGGCGCGCAGGCATTGCGCAACAGCCTCGATCTCGCGCGGCTTGCCGACCGTCTCGGATTTGCCCGTTACTGGGTGGCCGAGCACCACAACATGCCGTCGATCGCGAGCTCGGCGCCCGACATCATGATCGGGCAGATCGCGGCCGCGACCACGCGCGTGCGCGTCGGCGCCGGCGGCGTGATGCTGCCGAACCACGCCCCGCTGGTGGTCGCCGAACGCTTCAAGGTTCTGGAGGGACTGTTTCCCGGACGCATCGACCTCGGCCTCGGGCGCGCGCCGGGCACCGATCCGGTGACCTCCTATGCGCTGCGGCGGCGGCAGGACGATCCCAACGCCGACGATTTCCTCGAACGCTTCCAGGAGCTGATGCTGTTCGAGCAGGGCGGCTTTCCGGAGGGCCATCCGTTCCGCAAGGTGCAGGCGATGCCCGCCGACGTGCCGCTGCCGCCGATCTATCTGCTCGGCTCGAGCGACTACAGCGCGCAACTCGCGGCGCATGTCGGCGCCGGATTTTCCTTCGCGCATCATTTTTCCGATTTCGATCCGGTGATGCCGATGATGGCCTATCGCACGCAGTTCAAGCCGTCGCCGGCGCGGCCCAAGCCGCATGCGATCCTCGGCGCGCATGTCGTCGCGGCCGACACCGACGCGCAGGCGGAGCGGCTCGCGAGCACGGTGGACTTGAATTTTGCGCGCCGCCGCCAAGGCCACTACCTGCCGCTGCCGAGCCCGGAAGAGGCCGAGGCCTATTCCTACTCGCCGCAGGATCGCGCGCTGATCGCGCGCAACCGCATGCGGCTGATCGTCGGCAGCAAAGAAACGGTGATGGCGCGGCTCGAACCGCTGATCCGCGATACCCAGGCCGACGAGTTGATGATCACGACCATGATCTACGACCACGACGCCCGCAGGCACTCCTATGAACTGATGGCGGAGGCGTTCGGACTTTCGCCGACCTCCTGAGGTGCCCGATGACCGTGTCCTCCGGCAATCTGTTCGCGGACCTGCCCGAGCATCTTCCTGAAGAGCTCATCACCGAGCTGCACGCCGCCCTAAATGTCCGCATCGAGCGCATCGTCTCGCGCGGTCACGCCAGCCCGCCGGGATTCTGGTACGACCAGGACCAGCCCGAATGGGTGATCCTGCTCGCGGGCACGGCCGGTCTGTTGTTCGAGGGCGAGGCCGCGCCGCGCACGCTCAAGCCCGGCGATCATCTCCACATTCCCGCACACACCCGCCATCGCGTGGAATGGACCGACCCGCAAGACGCGACGATCTGGCTCGCGGTGCACCACCGCTGATGTGCTTTGCTTGGGCGAAGGTTGCGCTTAATGTTTAGCGCAACGAAGCGCAATCAAGCGATCGGGAGGAACACGATGCGGACCCGCTTCAAGACTTGCATTTTGGCGGCGCTGGGCGCTGTGACCGTTGCAGCTCCGGCCCTGGCGCAAGCCGATTATCCCAATCGCGTCGTCAAGATCGTCAACCCTTACGTCGCCGGCAGCACGACCGACCTGTTGGCGCGCGGCCTGGCCACCGGCCTTTCGAGCCGGCTCGGCCAGCAGTTCATCATCGAGAACAAGGCGGGCGCCGGCGGCGCGATCGGCACGGCGCAGGTCGTGCGCTCGGATCCGGATGGCTACAACCTGCTGTTTGCGCCGGCGCTGGTGCTCTCGGTCTATCCGCAGGCCCGCGCCGACACCGGTTACACGCCGGACTCGCTGCTGCCGGTCTGTCAGACCTTCACCAATGCGATGGCGCTGGCGGTGCGTCCGGATTCGCCGATCAAGAGCATCGCCGACCTGGTGAAGGCGGCCAAAGAAAAACCCGGCGTGCTGAACTACGGGCATCAGGGCCCGCTCACGATCCCGCATCTGGCGATGGAGGAGTTCCTGCAGGCCGCCGCGATCGACATCAAGGACATCCCATTCCGCGGCGAGCCGCTGGTGCTCACCGATCTGCTCGGCGGCCGGCTTGACGTCGCCTCGATCGTGCTCGGTTCGGCGCAGGGCCGCCAGGACATCCGCGTGATCGGCATCTTCGCCGAGACCCGCCATCCGGCATTCCCCGACGTGCCGACGGTGAAGGAGCAAGGCCACGACGTCAGCCCCGCGAGCTTCGGCGGATTGCTGGCGCCGGCAGGCACGCCCGCGCCGATCCTGGCCAAGCTCGCCAACGCCTGCGCCGGCGCGGCCAAGGATGAAATCTACCAGACCACCGCCACGCGCGCGGCACAGCCGCCGGACTACTACGCCGATGCCGCGGGCTTCCGGCAGCGGCTGCAACGCGACATCCAAAACAAGGAGCGCGTGATCAAGCGCGTCACCGCCAAGCCGCAATAACGCGAACCCCGGCGCAAAGCCGGGGTTCGTTACGCTGACGCAACTTGGACGCTGACGCTTAAGCCACTGGCACGAATGTTCAGCGCGGCTGCGGCTGATACGCGGCTTGCGGCGCTTGCGGCTGCTGCTGATATTCGCCGGTCTGCTGCGGCGCCTGCGCCGGCGGATTCATCGCCATCTCGCTGGTGCAGTTGTCCTTGAACACCACCGCGCCTTCCGGAGTGTAGGTCTTGCTCAGGCAAGTGCAGGGACCGGCAACGACCGGCCGGGCCACCGCATAGGCGGCGATGGGAGCGGCGTACACGATCGGGCGCGCATAGCGGACGTGCCAGTTCGGATGGCGCGGAAACCGGGGATGCACGTGGCGGCCGGGATGGACGTGCTTGCCGCCGTGGTAGCCGCCCTTGAAGCCACCACCATGGTAGCTCTTGGCGTCGGCGGATGCGGGCGTGAGCATGGCGGCGCCGAATGCGGCAACCGTGGCGAACGCGATCAGGCTGGATTTGGAAAACATGACACTTTCCTCTCGGGGGTTGGGAGCCTTCGAGATTTGGTCGCCCTGCCCCGGCCAAAGGTTCAGACGGCCACAATGCGGGTTCAAATCCGGCGAGCCGTGATACAAGAGCGCCATCACCCGGCGGTCTGGCCGG
>CAMDEB010000256.1 GCA_945893085.1 Rhodoplanes serenus
TAGGCTTTGGGCCGTCCCCATAGCCTGGAGCCTAGAGCCGATAGTCTCGTGACCGAATCCGTCCCGCAGTCCGTCTGGTCGCAGTCCATCTATCAGGCGCTGAAGCTGGCGAAGGTTGGCCAGGTGGCGTACGTGCCCGATGCCGGCCATAAGTCGCTCATCGATACCTGCCACGCCGACGCCGCCATCACGACCATCGCGCTCACGACCGAAGAAGAGGGCGTCGCCATGAGCGCCGGGGCGTGGCTCGGCGGCGTGCGCGCGGCGCTGCTGATGCAGTCGAGCGGCGTCGGCAACTGCATCAACATGATGTCGCTGATGCGCTCGTGCCGCTTCCCGCTGCTGATGCTGGTGACGATGCGCGGCGAGTGGGAGGAGTTCAATCCGTGGCAGGTGCCGATGGGCGAGATCGTCCGGCCGACGCTGGAACTGTGCGAGGCCACGGTGACCCACGTCGAGGCGCCGGAGAAGGTCGCCGAAGCCGTGCAGGCCGCGGTGCAGCTCGCCTTCGGCGACGACCGCATCGCCACCGTGCTGCTGTCGCAGAAGCTGATCGGCCGCAAGGTCTGGGTGAAGTGATGCTGGAGCGCCGCGCCGCCATGACCACGCTGCTCGCCGGCCGGCGCGACGACCTGTTGGTCGTGCCCGGCCTCGGCTCGACCACCTGGGATCTGGCCGCGGCCGGCGACGACGATCGCAATTTCTATCTCTGGGGCGCGATGGGCGGCGCGGTGATGATCGGGCTGGGACTGGCGCTGGCGAAGCCGGCGCTGAAAGTCGCCGTCATCACCGGCGACGGCGAGATGCTGATGGGGCTCGGCAGCCTCGCCACCGTGGGTGTGCAGCGGCCGCAGAACCTCGCCATCGTCGTGTTCGACAACGGTCTGTATGGCGAGACCGGGATGCAGGCGAGCCACACCCAGAGCGGCGTCGATCTGGTCGCGGTCGCGCGCGGCTGCGGCATCGAGCATGTGATGGACCTCGACGACGAAGCGGGCCTGCAAAACCTGGCTGGGCTGCTGCGGACGTTCGAGCGCCCGGTGTTCGCGCGGGTCAAGATCGCGCCGCAGGACCCGCCGCGCGTGCTGCCGGTCAAGGACGGTGTCGAGATCAAGCAAAGGGTCCGCCGCGCGGTCGAGAAAATTGGCTAGTTGTTCGAATTGAACGCCAAACTCACATCGTCATGGCCGGGACAAGCCCGGGCATGACGTTGGTGAGAGACTCGCACTTCAACGTTGTTTGGAATGTTCCTGGTGATGATGACCGTCGCCGTGGTGATGATCGTGATCGTGCTTGTGGGAATGCAGGTGCGCCTCACCCTGCGGCAACCGCGGGTCCTCGCTGAACACCAATGATTTGATGGTCACCGGCACGGTCATCGACGGCAGCCGGATGCGGCCGAGATCGATGTAGTCGAAATCCCACAGCACGACGCCGTCGATCGCCAGGATTTCGCTCTTCACATCGAGCTCCTCGCGCAGGATGGCGCCGAGCGTCTGCGCCACGTCGCCGTCGAGCATGATGAACAGCGGCTTGTTCTGCGCGATGGTCTTGGCCATGCCGCGCACGATCCCTTGCGCGAAGGCGAAAATCCGCTCGTGCGAGGGCGCGCCCTGCCAGCGCAGTGCGAGCGCCACCTCGCCTTCGCCGTCGGTGAGGTCGAAGGCGGTGAAGTGGCCGCGGATCGCCGCCGCGAGCTTGTCGGGATCGATCGTCTCCTCGCAGACGAACGGCGGCTGCATCACCTGGAGATTTCGCCGCGGCAGCAGCACGCCCGGATTGGAGATGTGGCTGGTGTTGCCCGACAGTTGCACGCTGTATTCGGACGCGCCCAATGCCGTGGCGCGGATGCATTCGCCGGCGGGCAGCAGCGGCCAGGGCAGGGCGCCGGCGTCGAGCCGTTGCCGCAGCGCGTGGCCGAGCCTGCGTCCCATGTCGCCGAAATCGCGGTCCTCGCGGCCATAGACGAATTCGGCGACGCCGCCCGAGATCATGATGCCGTCGATCCGGCCCAACTCAGCAATCGGCTCGGTCAGGTAGAGCTTGGCGAGCGGCGGCGGGAGCGGGCGCATCCGGATCGCGGCGAGCAGCGCGTCGGCCATGTAGTCCGCGACCTTGTCCATGGCCGCGGGTGCGGCGGTGTCGCCCTTGTCCCAGGAAAAGCCGGCTTGCGCCGCATGATGCTGGCCGGCCGGATCGAGCCGCACAATCCGTCCCGCATCGTCCACCACCTGTAGGCGGCCGCCGATATGGATCGCGGCGGTTGCGATCACCCGGCCGTTCTCCACCAGCGCGAGCTTGGTGGTGCCGCCGCCGATGTCGATGTTGAGGATGCGCTTGTTCTGGTCGGAGGATACCCGCGCGGCGCCGGAACCATAACCCGCGAGCATCGCCTCCATGTGGTGGCCGGCGGTGGCGCAGACGAAATCGCCGCCTTGTTCGGCGAGGATGCCGGCGATCGCCTGGGCGTTCTCGCGGCGCAGCGCCTCGCCGGTCAGGATCACCACGCCGGTGTCGATGTCGTCGGGCTTAAGTGCGGCCGCCTGATAAGCCTGGTCGATGATCGCGCCGAGCGCCGCGTCGTCGATCCGCTCCTCGCTCTGGTAGGGCGTGAGCACCACCGGCGAGCGGAACAGCGTCTCGCGCGAGACGACGTAGAAGCGGCTGGTGAGCTCCTCGCCGAGACGGCGCAGCTCGACCTTGGAAAAGATCACCTGGGTGCCGGCCGAACCGATGTCGATGCCGACGCTGCGTAGGGTGACGCGGTCCTGCTGGAACAGCGGGTTGTCCTCGATCGGGCCGTCTTCGAAGTCGTCGTGATCGTGGTCGGCATAGCCGTCATGGCGATGCGCCAGGTCCGCGCCGAGGCGATGATCCGCGAGGCTGTGCGGGTCTTTGGGCTCGCTCTCTTTGGGGTCGCTCATGGGCAAAGCCCATACAGCAAAACGGGCTCCGAAAGGAGCCCGCTTGCTGTTCAGTCGGTAGGCGGAAGCAGCCTACCACTTCTGCGTGGTGTACCAGTCGTCGACGTCCTTACGGACCTGATCCCGCGCGATACCGTAGCGCTCCTGGATCTTGCCTTCGAGCTGGTCGCGCTTGCCGGCGATGACATCGAGGTCGTCATCGGTGAGCTGGCCCCACTTCTGCTTCACCTGGCCCTTGAGCTGCTTCCAGTTCCCTTCAACGCGATTCCAATCCATTACGGTCCTCCATGACTGTGAGGGGAAAACGTCTCGCAAATGCGAAGGTTCCGGAGGGCTGCCGCCAAGCGCCCGATGGGGCCTGGGTATTTTTTACCGCTGGAACCATTCCTGGCGTCTCACGTTAGCTACGGGTCACGCGACGGGGGAGGTTGCATTGACAGACCACAAGGGCGGCTTGCCGGGGGACCCTGGATCGGCCAGCATGGTCTCCTCCACTGTCAATTTACGGGACCAAGACATGACCGGGTCTTCCACCGATGCTGCGGCAGGCGCTCGCCGCATCCTGGTGGTCGAGGACGAGATGCTGATCGGCATGTTGCTGGAAGACATGCTGGCCGATCTCGGCCATGAGGTCGTGGCGGTGGTGCCCCGCGTCAACGAGGCCCTGGTCGCGGCGCAGAACGAAACCTTCCACCTCGCCATCCTGGACGTGCATCTCAACGGCCAGGCGGTGTTTCCGGTTGCGGAAGCTCTGATCGAGCGCGGCATTCCGTTCGTGTTCGCCACCGGCTACGGCGAGCGCGGCTTGCCGGAGAAATACCGCGACCGGCCGATCCTGCAGAAACCGTTCGCCAAGGCCGATCTCGAGCGCGCGCTGAACGCGCTCTGACCCTTCAGGTCTCCCGGTTATTTTCGCTTGGGTATCGCCGGCAGCCGCTGCTTGAGGCGGCCGATCTGCGCCCACGGATCCTTGCGCGATCGGGCGAGCCGTTTCGGCAGGTTCTGCACCGTGAACAGGTTCGGCGCCTTCTGGCTGCCGAGCTCCTCCCAGGACAGCGGCACCGAGACCGTGGCGCCCGGCCGCGCCCGCGTCGAGTAGGGCGCGATCGCGGTCGCCTCCCGGCTGTTGCGCAGGTAATCGACGAAGATGCGATTGCCCCGCGCCGCCTTCTTGATGGTCGCGGTGTAGCGGTCGGGCTTGTCCGCGGTCATCGCTTCGGCGAAGCGGCGGCAGAAATCCTTGGCGTCGTCCCAGGGTGTCGGGCGGATCGGCAACACCACGTGCAGGCCCTTGCCGCCGGTGGTCTTGACGAAGCTTTCGAGCTTCAGTGCCCGCAGCCGCTCGCGCACCTCGCGCGCCGCCGCGATGATGTCCTTCCATTCGATGCCGGGTCCGGGATCGAGATCGAACACCAGCCGGTCGGCCTGCTCCAGATGATCGATGGTCGAGCCGCGGGTGTGGATCTCCAGCACGCCGGCCTGCACCAGCGCGACGACGCCGGTGAGATCGTCGACCGAGATCGATTTGTCGCCATCCGGTTCGGCGACGAGATGCAACCGCTTCTGATCGACGCCGGCCGATGCGTGCTTCTGGTAGAAGCACTGCGCGGTCTGGCCGTCGGGACAGCGCACCAGCGACAGCACGCGGCCGACCACGTGCGGGGCCATCCAGTCCCACACCTGTTCATAGTATTCCGCCAGCATCTGCTTGGTGACGCCGGCGTCGTCCCAATAGACCCGGTCGGGATGGCTGAGCGGCACGCCGGCAACGGTGACCTTCAACGAGACGGCTTTCGCCGTTTTCCCGGGAGCCTTGGTCTTCTTCGGCGCCGCCTGCCGCAAGGCGGCCTGCTTGCTCTTGGTCGGCTTTGGCATCTGATTGACCTCCCGCACCACCTGGTTCGCCGGCTTGTCCTGGCGCACGCCATTGAACGAAGCCTGCCGCACGCGGCCGGCGCCGGTCCAGCCGCGGAAATCGACCTCGACCACCATGCGCGGCTCGACCCAGCGCACCGGGCGGCCCTTCTCCTCCTGCGGCACCGAGCCGAACGGCGGCTTGTCGATCCGCAACGCTTCGAGCTTCTTCCACCAGTCGTCGCGCATGGCATCGCTGAAGCCGGTGCCGACGCGGCCGGCATAGTGCAGCGCGCCCTTATCGTAATAGCCGAGCACCAGGGCGCGAACGCGCCTCGGGCTCACGTCCGACGGCCCGTAACCGGCCACCACGAACTCCTGGCTGTTGGAGCACTTGGTCTTGAGCCAGTCGCCGGTGCGGCCGGAGCGGTAAGGCGCATCGCCGCGCTTCGACAGCACGCCTTCGAGGTTCATCTGGCAGGCGTGCTTGAGCACCACCGTGCCGTCGGCTTCGAAATGCTCGCTCAGCCGGATCACGCCATTCTTCGGCAGTCCGTCGAGCAATTGGGCGAGGGCCTGCTTGCGGTCGACCAGCGCGGCGCTGGTCAGCTCGAAGCCGTCGAGATGGAGAATGTCGAACACGTAGTAGACCAGCCGGTCGTACCGGCCGGTCTTGAGGTCTTCCTGCAAGGCTGAAAAGTCCGACACGCCTTGCTCGTCGGCCGAGACGATCTCGCCGTCGAGGATGGCATCGTGGCTACCGAGTTCGGCACCGGCTTCCGCGACGGTCGGAAACTTTTGCGTCCAGTCGAGCCCGGTGCGGGTCTTCAGCGTGACCGCTCCGTCCGTCAGCCGAGCCTGGATGCGGTAGCCGTCGAACTTGATTTCATGCACCCAGTCCGTGCCGTCCGGCGCTTTGGCGCTCAAGGTCGCGAGACTGGGCTTGATGAACTCCGGAATCCTGGCCCTGCGCGCGCCCGGAATTTGTCCGAGATCGCGCGTGGAAGCGGAGGCTTTATCCGTTTCCTTCTTGGTCGCGGCAGCCTTCCGGCGCGGCGCGCGCGAGCGTGGCTTGCTGGCGGGCTTGGTCTTGCTTGCAGCGGGTTTTGCCTTCGCAGCGGCCGCGCGGGCCTTCGGCTTCTTCGGAGCAACCGCCCGCGACGACTGTTCGCTGACCGGCTTGTTGGAATGCCACACCCTGCTTCGGCCGCCGGCGATCTGCTCCATCGCGCGTCCGGTCGCGGCGGACTCCTGCATCTCCTCCAGAATGTCCGGATCGGATTTCTTGCGCGCGGCCTCGTCGTCGGACTTGATCAACAGCCACGGTTCCTGCCGCTCGCCGGGGCGTTTCCTCATGCGCACCAGATGGAAACGGCCGCCGAGCTTCTTGCCCTCCAGGCGGAAGTCGAGATGGCCTTTCTTCATGCCCTTGCGCGGGTCGTGGTCCGGAAACCACTTTCCACGGTCCCAGATCATCACGGTGCCGCCGCCGTATTGACCTTTCGGGATCGTGCCCTCGAACGTGTTGTATTCGATCGGATGATCCTCGACGTGGATCGCCAGCCGCTTCTCGCCGGGCACCAGGCTCGGGCCGCGCGTCACCGCCCAGCTCAGCATCACGCCATCGAGTTCGAGGCGGAGGTCGTAATGCAGCCGGGTCGCGTCGTGCTTCTGGATGACGAACTGGTTGCCCTTGGCGCGCGCCGCGACGCCGCGCGGCTCCAGCGTCTGGCCGAAATCGCGCTTCGCCCGGTAGGTCTTCAACGCGACCATATTGGCTCGTCCGCTATCAGCT
>CAMDEB010000257.1 GCA_945893085.1 Rhodoplanes serenus
CAGCGCACCACTTCGTGCTGCGCTGCGCCCGGGACACGGGAGCGTTCAATCCTTCCCCAGACTCAGCACCACGCGGCCGCGCACCGTGCGGTCCCGGATCTCGCGCATCGCGGCGGCGAACTGCTCGATCGGATACACCTTGGTCGGCAGTGGCTTCAGCGTCCCCGCCGCGCGCCAGTCGAACACCTCCCTGAAGCAGGCCGCCATCTCGTCCGGCCGGCGCTTGCGATAGTCGCTGACCTGCATGCCGGAGACTTCGATGTTCTTCACCAGCAGGTAGTTCGCCTTCAGGCTCGGGATGCGGCCCGAGGCGAAGCCGATCACCACCAGCCGGCCGCGCCAGGCGAGCGCGCGGAGCGCGGCGTCGAAGAAATCGCCGCCCAGCATGTCGATGACGATGTCGACGCCCTTCTTGTCGGTCGCCGCGTAAACTTGATCGCGCAAACTGTCGCGCAGGTCGGGCCGCGACAGGTCGATGATCGCGTCGGCGCCGGCGTCGCGCACGATGTCGGACTTGTCGGGACTGGCGACACCGGCCAGCACCTTGCCGCCCATCGCCTTGGCAAGCTGGATCGTCGCCAGCCCGACGCCGCCGGTCGCGCCAAGCACCAGCACGGTTTCGCCGGGCGCCATCCGCGCGCGGTCGCGCAACGCGAACCAGGCGGTGTCATAAACCAGCGACATCGCCGCAGCCTCGGTGAACGGCAGCGACGGCGGGATCGGCACGCACTGGTTTTCCGAGATAGTGACGAATTCGGCGAAGCCGCCCTGTTCCGCCATGGCGATGGTGTGGTCGCCGGGCCTGAACCGCGTCACGCCGGCGCCGACCGCGCTGACGACACCGGCCGGCAGCTTGCCCGGAATGAACGGCAGCTTCGGCGGAAACTGATACTTGCCGCTCATCATGATGAGATCGACGAAGTTGACGGCGGTGGCGTGGATTTCGAGCAGTACCTCGCCGGCTTTCGGCTCCGGCTTTGGCATCTCGCCGAGCCCGGCGTTCTCGATCCCTCCGAATTCGCGGACGACGACGGCACGCATGATTGATCCATCAATTCGCATGACGGCCGAACAGCAGCGTCAGGTTGATCCTATGGTTTTCATAGCCGGTCGCAAATTCCGGTGCATCCGAGCGGTGAAACAGCCGGGATTCAAACAAGACGGCCCGGTTCTCGCGATAGGGCACGGTCAGGGTGTCGTCTGCGTGCCGTTCCAGAAACGCTGCGATCGTCCCTTTGTCGTCGTTGTAGCCCTTGACCTCCCAATCGGCGGGCGGCGCGACGCGGCAAACGGCCAATCCGCCGCGCTCGGGATCGAGATTGGCTGCGTCCGGCGTCACCCAGAAATTGATGCTGACGGCGGCATCGTCCGCATGAGCGTCGACCGCGGCCTTGGTTTCAAGACCTTTGAACGCCCAGGCCTGGGACAGCGGATGTTGTTCAAGCAGTTCCGGAAAGGCGCCGCGAATCTCGTCCGCGACCTGCAGCAGCAGCGGACAAGCCAGGCCATCCTCGAGATACGACGCGACGAACCCGCCGATATGGCTGAAGTCGTGCCAGATCGTGCTTTCAAGCAGATACCGCTTCAGTCCGGCGAGCGCCGGCGGCGTGAGCAGGCCGTCGAACCACACCGCGCCGGTCTGCTGCTCCTTGAAGCGCCGCATCAGTGCGTCGTGGTCCGGCCGGGCGCTGACTGTGCGCCCTGGAAGCTCCGGCGCGCCGCAAATGTTGATCGCGGTGTTGTAGTCCTCGCCGAGCACGTCGATCTGCCGGCCGAACAGTGTCGTGGCCTGCTCCGCGACCTCCTTCGCCACCTCCTCATAGTTCCGCGCCAGCGCCTCGAAGCGCGGGCGGTCGCGGCGGCGTCCGGACAGAAAGCGAAATTGCTCCGCGTCATGCAGCAGCTTGCTGCGTGTCGCCATGGTCAGCGTCTTGGCCGCGATGCCGGACCGGTCTTCGCCGCGCCTGAGCTCGTAGGTGCGCGCGAAATGATCGAGCGCGCGGCCACGGTCGCCTTCCGCCAGCCACAGCAATCCGAGCGCGCGATGGGCGTCATAGTGCTCCGGCTCCAGCGCGCACACGCGAGCGAAGCCTTGGATGGCCTCCCGCGATTGGCCGAGCGCCTGCTGCGCGACGGCGCGGTTGTAATGCGCCGGCGTGTAACGCGGCTCGGCCGCGATCGCCTCGTCAAAACGGCCGATGGCGACACGGTGTTTGCCCTGGGCGGCGGCGAGGACGCCGAGGTTGTGCGTGATGGCTGCGTGGCCGGGAGAAATGTCCAGCGCGGCGCGGTAGGCCGCTTCCGCCTGGTCCAGACGTCCGGCCTTGTGATGCGCGATCGCGCCGGCGACGAGTTTTGCGAATTCGCTCTCGGCCTGGCTCGCCATGCCGCGAGCTTAGACGCCCGCCGATGCCGCGACGAGGGTATCCATCTCCATGTCGTCGTCGCGGACCGCGCCGATCAGCTCGGTGACCTTCTTGATGCCGCGCTCGTTACACCAGGCTTCGAGATCGTCGATGATCGTGATCAGCGCCGTGGGATTGCGGAAGCCGGCGTAGCCGATGCCGACGGCGGTTGCGCCCGCGAGCATGTATTCGACCACGTCCTCGGCCTTGGTCACGCCGCCGATGCCGATGATCGGAATTTTGACGGCCTTGGCGACCTGATACACCATCCGCAGCACGATCGGCTTGAGTGCCGGCGAGACCAGTCCGCCGAACTTGTTGCCGAGCGCGGGCCGGAAGTTGTCGGTCCGGATCTTGAGCGACAGGAACGTGTTGGCGATCACCAGGCAATCGGCGCCGGCTTCTTCGGCAGCTTTGGCGATGGAAACGATGTCGCCGGCGTTGGGCGACAGTTTCACCCACAGCGGCTTGGTGGTCTTGGCGCGGATGGCGCGGATGCAGTCCCTGGTGTAGTCCTCGTGCATCGCGAAGTTGCCGCCGGTCTGGTTGCGGGTCGGGCAGGAGATGTTCGCCTCGATCACGTCGACGTCCGGCACGCTCAGCTCTTCGGCGAGCGCGGCGAAATCCTCGATCGTCTCCGCGTTCACGCTGACCACCAGCGGCGGCTTGAACTTCGCGTATTCCGGTACGATGTGATCGAGAAAGTATTCGATGCCTTTGCCCGGCAGTCCGATCGACTGGATGATGCCGGCTTCGGTCTCCGCCATCCGCGGCGTCGGGTTGCCCAATCGCGGCTCGCGGCAGATCGTCTTCGCAACCAGCGCGCCGAGCCGGTTGAGATCGATGACGTCGTTGTATTCCCAGGAGAACGCGCCGGACGCAGGCTGCACCGGATTTTGCAGCGTGATGGCGCCGATCTTGACCGAAAGATCTACCATCCCACGGCCTCCTGCATGTTGAACACCGGGCCATCGCGGCAGACGCGCTTCAGCGTCAGCTTGCCGTCGACCTTGAAGGTCCGCATGCAGACGTAGCAGGCGCCGAATCCGCAAACCATGATCTGCTCCATGGCGACCTGGCCGGGCACGTGGTGCTTCTCGCCAAGCCGCTGCATCAGCTTCAACAGACGGTTGGAGCCGCAGGTGAAGAACGCGTCCGCCTTGCCCTTGGCGATCAGGTCCTCGAGGATCGTCTCGACGTTCTCGACCGCGCTGCTGTTGTCGGTATCGACCACGGTGATTGTTTTCGCGCCCAGCTCTTCGAACAGCTCTTTCGACATCACCACGTCGGGATTGCGCGCACTCAGGATGGCGGTCACGCCGACGCCGTGCTCGGCCGCGAGCTGCGACAGCGGCGCCAGCGTCGCCAGGCCGACGCCGCGGCCGAGGACCACGATATTCTTCCAGCCCGGCTCGAGCTTGAAGCCATGGCCCAGCGGGCCGGCGATGTTGAAGTCGTCGCCCGGTCCGAGCTTCGCCATGCCGCGGGTGCCGCGGCCCTCGGTCTTGTAGAGGAACTCGACCTGGCCTTCCGTCCTATCGACGCGATAGACGCTCATCGGCCGGCGCATCCACACTTCGGCGCCATCGGGCGAGGGGCAGAGCAGATGAAACATCTGCCCCGCATAGGCCTTCAGCGCGTGCGGATGAACCTTGAGGATCAGGTGCTTGTATTCCGGGTTGACCCAGTCGTTGGAGACGACGGTGCCGATGAACTCGCCCACCAGCCGCTGCGGATAGGGATCCGTGTCGCCGATCCGGAGCGCGGAATCGGTATATTTGTCGGAAGGCTCAAACGACATGGCGCCGCAGCTTTTCGCTGGATTTCAGAGGTTGCCGGCTATCGCCAGCCCTCCTCCGTTCATATGGGCAGGTCGCAATCGGTGTCAATTGGAGGCCGGGAATGCCAGCCAAGCGCGCGCGTCGGCGGTTGTTTGCACGCGGCGGGAAACCAGGAAAGGCGGCTTAGCCGCGATCGCTCTCGCCGTCGGCGGAGCCGTTTCGGAACGAGCCGTTCCGACCGAGCATATGCAGCTCGAGCGATTCCTCTCCGTCCTCAAGCTCCTCGGCCTTGGCATCGAGCTCGGCCGCCATATGCCGGAGCCGCTCGGCGGTGGCGAGATCGAAGCTGCCGCGGGCGATGCGGAGACAGGCTTGGGCCTGGCGGCGGAGGTATTCCGCAGTGTTCATGACGGTTCAATCCAACAACAGTTTCTAAAAAAGAAATGCGCGGGACAGCCTGGGGTTCCACGCCCAACCATGGCCTGTGGATGTTTCGCATGTCGCTCGCAAGCCGTTGATCGGAAAACGGAAAATCAGAGCTGATCGCAATTCTTGACTTCGGACCGGGGATGGGGAATCTATAGAACAAAACACGAACATTGTGGAAAATTCCCATGGGCACGGCCAAGCCAGAGCCCCGGCTCGACCAACTCCGGCAGACCCTGGCCGCGCTCGACCCGAGCCTGGTCGGGTTCGCCGGGGAGGCGAACAGGCTCGCCCTCGGCGTGCCCGCGCTCGACGCGGCGCTGGGCGGCGGCCTCGCCCGCGGCGCGCTGCATGAGTTCGCCCCCGCCGCGCCGATTCATCTGGCCGCGGCCACCGGGACCATGGCGGCGCTGACCGCACTGGCCAACCGCAAGCGCGGCCAGGCGCTCTGGATTGCGACCGACTTCGCGGTCTGCGAGGGCGGCGGCCCCTACGGCCCCGGCCTCGACCTGTTCGGCATGGCGGCCGACCGCCTGGTGATGCTGCGCGTGCCGCGCGCCGTCGATGCGCTATGGGCGATGGAGGAGGCGCTGCGCTGCCGGGCGCTCGGCAGCGTCATCGCCGAGCTCACCGACGATGGCTCGGACGCCGACCTGACGGCGACGCGCCGCCTGACGCTCGCGGCGCGCGAAGGCGGCAGCCTCGGCCTGCTGCTGCGCCATCGCGCCACCTCGGCGCCGAGCGCGGCCATGACCCGCTGGCGGATCGCGGCGGCGCCGAGCCAGCCGGACCGGTTCGGCGGCTTAGGCCCGGCGACCTTCGATCTCGCTCTGCAGAAGAACCGGCGCGGACCTTGCGGCCGGTGGTTCGTCACCTGGAGTCATCATGAGTGCCAGTTCCACGCGGCGGTATCTCTCGCTGTGGCTGCGGCGGCTGTCGACCGATCGGATCGAACGCCATCCGTCCACGCCGGCTGATGTTGCGCGCGTCGTCGTCGCATCGATCAAGGGCGCGCAGCGGCTCACCGCGCTGAACGACGCCGCGGCAACGCTCAGGCTCAAGGCTGGCATGGGTCTGGCCGATGTGCGCGCCATGTATCCGGGCATCGCCGTGTTCGAGGCCGATCCGGAGGCCGACCGCCGCCTGCTCGAAGCGATCGCCGACTGGTGCGACCGCTACACGCCGCTGGTCGGGCTCGATGCGCCCGATGGTTTCGTGCTCGACGTCACCGGCTGCGCGCATCTGTTCGGCGGCGAGGCGGCGATGGCCCGCGATCTGGTCGCGCGGCTGACGCGCCAGGGCTTTGCCGTTCGCGCCGCGGTGGCCGACACCTGGGGCTGCGCCTGGGGCGTCGCGCGCTATGGCACGCCCGGCGTGGTGCCGTCCGGCGCGGCGAGCGCGGCGATGTTGCCGTTGCCGATCGCGGCGCTGCGCGTCGACGCCGACATCGTCGCCGACCTGGCGACCGCGGGACTGAAGCGCGTCGCCGACCTGGTGCCGCGGCCGCGCGCGCCGTTCGTCGCGCGGTTCGGCAAGGCGTTCATCCGCCGCCTGGACCAGGCGCTGGGCCGCGACGACGAGCCGATCGCGCCGCGCCTGCCGCTGCCGATCGCCATGGCGGAGCAGCGCTTCCCCGATCCGATCGCGCGCGAGGACGACGTGCTCGGCACCATCGAGCATCTGGCGCGCCAGCTTGCGACGGTGCTGGAGCGACGCGGCGAGGGCGCGCGGCTCATGCATCTCGCGTTGTTCCGCGCCGACGGCAAAGTGCACCGGCTGGAGATCGGCACCGGCGCGCCGCTGCGCGATCCCGCCCGTGTGCGCCGGCTGTTCGAGGATCGCCTCGCGGTGCTCGGCGACGCCTGCGATCCCGGCTTCGGGTTCGATGTGATCCGCTTGTCGGCGCTCTGCACCGAGCGCTGCGATCCGGCGCAGAGCGGATTGGCCGGGCC
>CAMDEB010000258.1 GCA_945893085.1 Rhodoplanes serenus
GCAGCACGGTGCGGCGCGGATCGACGTCGGGCCAGCCGCCGACACGGATCATCTCCTCGAAATCGGCGATCCGCCAGTCGCCAGCCAGCATGACGCGCGGCAGCGCCCGCGGGTTCTCGTAGATATAGGCGTCCTTGGTGCGGGCGATGAGGTTGAGGTCGCCGGGCTTGAGCGAGGAGTCGACCTTTTCGATCGGCACGCCGATGGCGATGAAGCGCACGCCGAATAGGTCTTCCAGCGTGCAGCGGAACGAGGGAAAGAGCGATGTGAACTGCCGCTGCTCCGGGATGGCGACGGTGTCCGGCGCGGCCGTGGCGTGGAAGAAATCGCTGAGCCGCAGCGGATTGTGCCCAAACAGGTGCTCGAAATTGTGGACCAGCGCAACGTTCGGCCAATGGTAGGCGATGCCGATGAGCTCGACGCGGTCACGCCGGTCGGGCGCCGCGGCTGCGGCGAGCCGCGCTTTCAGCAGAGCGACCGTCTCGTTCTTGGTGTCGGGCTGAAGCGCCTCATAGAACGCCGGCGGCAGGCCGGTCGACTCGTTCGGCGCGTTGGTCCAGGCCAGATCGACGGTCGAAAACGCGGCAAGCACGGCGGCCGCGGCGAGCGGAGCCCGGCCATCGAGCCGGCGCGCCAGCAGCAGCGCACCGATTGCACCCGCAAGCAACAGCAGACCGATGACAATCGGCGCAATCGCCGACTGCAGCTTGCCGACCCAGATCGCCAGCATTAGCGCAGTCACGGTGAGTACAACCGCGAAAGCGATCTCCATCCATCGTTGCCAGCGCGCCGCCACCGGTACCGTCCCGGTGAGCCAGCGATGCACGAGATAGCCGGCGGTCAGCGCGAACAGCGCCCCGAACAGGAAGCTGCCGTCGGCCGGCCTGCGGAACAGCGATACGCCGGGCAGCAACTCGTACATCACCCGGAACACCGGCGTGTACTTGCCGAGCGAGTAGAGAACCATGAGCGCGAGCGCCACGGTAAAAAACCGGATTTCGCGTGACCACAGCAATCCGCGGATCAAGCCGAAGCCAAGCACGGTGACCGCGACCAGCGCACCGGAATAGATCTGACCGGCGTTCTGCGCCAAATACAAATCGGTCGATCCGAACACCTCATGCCAAGGGAAGCTTGGCGGTCCCCAGTATTCATATTGAAAGTCCGACGCCCGATAGAGATTGCCGAACACCAGCATCAGCAAGTCGGCCGGGTGCAGCGAACCGCGTCCGGCGAAGAATGCGCCGATCTCCGGCCGGTTGGAATCCTCCGCAAGCAGCACCGTCAGCAGCACCGGAACGGCGATGATCGCCGCGCCCGCGGCCGCCCCCGACGCAAGCGGCACGACGCTGGCGCGCATGCGCGCAAGCCTGCCCCCGCCGTCGAGCCAATGCCACAGCACGAAACCCGTGAGCAGATAAATTCCGAGCAGCGATACCTGATCGCGTCCCAGCACGGTCAGTGCCGCGAACACGCCGGACATCGCTCCTGCCCGCCAGGACGAGCGTTCGAGAGCGCGCATCAGCATCAGCAGCGCGAGCGGCAGGAAGGCGAGGCTTTCGATCTGGCCGATATGCTGCAGCCGCGACGCGCTGGAGCCACCGAAGGCGAACGCCAGCGCCGCCACCACCGCGCCGGCGACATGCCAGCCGCGTTCGCGGAAGATCAGGATGATGCCGACGCCGCCGACGAACAGCAGCGCGAACACCACGGCGTCAGCCGCGAAAAAGCTCGAGGTTGGATTGAACAGCGCCAGAATGAAATGGAAGGGGGAAAAGATCAGCGATTGCGGATCGGCAATCTGCGGCCAGCCGGCAAAGACGTTGGGCGTCCAGAACGGCGACTGGCCCTCGGCGAGCGAGCGCGCGAGGAAGGCAAGCTGCGGGAAGAATTGCGACTTGGCGTCCCAGGGGATGGTGACGGCGCCGGACAGCCAGGGCCAGGCCAGCACCACGAAGCCTGCCGCGAAAAGGCCGACCGCCCGCGCAAGCGGAAACGTCTGCTGGTCTGGATGTCCCGGCATCAACCAACCCCCTGCCGGACTTTGCTTGCTTCAGCCGGAAACTAAAAGGGGGCGAAAAACGGAAACGGCCGACAGATCGACGCAGCGCGGTTGAAAATGCAAACGGGCGGCCCCTCGCCGCCCGTTGCGGATCGCCGGCCGGTTCGGCTCAGCTCACCGGATTCCAGGTGCCGTCGGGATTGCGGCAGGCGGCGCCGCGCGCGGTCTGCGGCCGGCCGTCGATATAGATCGTGTGGGTGTACTGGCGGCACTTCACGCCGCGCTGGTCGTAGGCCGGGCCCGGCACGATCGAGCCGTAGCGGCCGGAGTCCGGATTGCGCCAGGCAACCGGCGCGCCCGAGGGACCGGCTTCGAGCGCCTGCATCTGCGCGGCGTAGGCGCGCTGCTTGTCTTCGTCGTCGAGGCCGGCGCCGATCCGGTTGCCGATCAGGCCGCCGATGGCCGCGCCTGCGACCGCCGCCGCCACGCGCTCGCTCGGCCCACCGCCGATCTGCGAGCCGATCAAGGCGCCGCCGAGCGCGCCGACCAGTGTGCCGGTGTTCTCCTTCGGCCCGGTCCCGGTCTCCGGGTTGCCGGCACAACCGGCCAACGCCGCGCCGACCAGCGCGACACCCATGATCTTGAAAACCATCGATTTTCCCTCGCCCTTGAGTCGGCGGCCACTCCTAGCCCCAAACACGCAAAACGGCCAGATGCCACAGACCCTGACCCTGTCAGATAGAGACAAGGATTGGGGCAAAACTCTGTCGCCGAACGGGTGCCAGAACGGGGTCGCCCATCACGGCACAAACCCTTGCCCACACTGGCAAAACCGCCAGCGACCGGTTAGCCTTCAGCCAGGGGAGGAACGATGCAACGTGGCCTGAAGGACACGCGGCGGAGCCGAGTGCGGGGCGTGCTGGCAAGCGCGGGTTTAGCGCTCGCGGCGTTCATCGCCTCAAGTGGCGGGCTCGCCGCCCAGGACTATCCCTCGCGCACGGTAAAGATGATCGTGCCCTATCCGGCGGGCGGCATCACCGACGTGCTGCCGCGCATGCTGCAGGAGCGGCTGACCCGCCGCTGGAGCCAGCCGATCATCGTCGAGAACAAGCCGGGCGCGGCCGGCAACATCGGCGCCGAGACCGTCTACAAGGCCGAGCCCGACGGCTACACCGTGATGGTGACGGCGCCCTCGCCGCTCACCGTCAACCAGAGCCTCTATCCCAAGCTCGCGTTCGTGCCGGCGGAGTTCGTGCCGGTGTCGATCCTGGCGACGATCCCGACCGGGCTGTTCGTCAATCCGAACAAGGTCCGCGCCCGCACTCTGGCCGAGTTCATCGCCGAGGCGCGCGCCAACCCCGGCAAGGTCACCGCCGCGACCCAGGGCAACGGATCGACCTCGCACCTGACGTCGGAATGGTTTCAGATGGCAGCGGGCGTGAAGTTCGTGCAGGTGCCCTATCGCGGCTCGGCGCCGGCGCTGCAAGGACTGGTCGCGGGCGACGTCGACATCCTGTTCGACAACCTCGGCGTCTCGCTCAATCTCGCCAAGGAAGGCAAGCTGCGGCTGCTGGCGGTCGGGACCGCGCAGCGCATGGCGTCACTGCCCGAGGTGCCGACGCTTGCGGAGACACTGCCAGGATTCGTGTCATCAACCTGGGTCGGCGTGTTCCTACCGCCGAAGACACCGCAAGCGATCGCCAACAAGCTGAGCGCGGACTTCGCCGAGGCGTTGCGGCAGCCCGACATCGCGCAGAAATTCCGCGAATATGCCTGCGAGCCGGTTGGCAACACGCCGGCCGAGACCACGGCGTTCGTTCGCGCGGAGGCGGAACGCTGGGGCAACGTGATCAAGACCGCCGGCATCAAACTCGAGTGAAATTCATGAACCGCAGCACCACGCGCATCCTCACCACCCACGCCGGCTCGCTGCCGCGTCCCGCCGATCTGCTGGAGATGCTCCAGGCCAAGGAGCAGGGCAAGCCGGTCGACGAGGCGGCGCGCGCCGCGCGACTGCCGGGCGCGGTGAAGGAGATCGTGGCAAAGCAGATCGAGCTCGGCATCGACATCGTCGACGACGGCGAATACTCCAAGCCGAGCTTCGTCACCTACGTCAACGAGCGGCTCGGCGGCTTCGAAGTTGACACCGAACACCGGCACCGCGGCCCGTGGGTCGGCTCGCGCGAGGCGCTGTCGTTTCCGGAGTTCTACGCCCAGGGCCACGTCGGCGCGCGGCAGGACCGCATGGTCTGCACCGGCCCGGTCACCTACAAGGGCCACAATATCCTGCAACGCGACATCACGAATCTCAAAGCCGCGCTGAAGGGCAAGAAGGTCGCGGACGCCTTCATGCCGTCGATCTCGCCGTCGAACATCGAGGAGTGGCAGCGCAACGTCTATTACAAGACGCAGGAGGAATACATTTTCGCGCTCGGCGAGGCGATGCGCGAGGAATACAAGGCGATCGTCGATGCCGGCTTCCTGCTGCAGATCGACGACCCGCGGCTGGTGTCGTACTACCTGGTGAAGCCTGAGGCGACCATCGCGCAGTGCCGCAAGTGGGCCAACCAGCGGGTCGAGGCGCTGAACCACGCGCTGCGCGGCATCCCGACGGAAAAAATCCGCCATCACACCTGCTACGGCATCAACATGGGTCCGCGCGTCCACGACATGGAGGTGAAGGACCTGCTGGATATCATTTTGAAGATCCGAGCCGGCGCCTATTCGTTCGAGGCGGCGATCCCGCGGCATGAGCACGAGTGGAAGATCTGGGGGAATGCGAAGCTGCCGAAGGGGGCGGTGCTGATCCCGGGCGTGATCAGCCACTCGACCGTGCTGGTCGAGCATCCGCTGCTCGTGGCCGAGCGCATCGGACGGTTCGCAAGTCTGGTGGGGAAGGAGAACGTGATCGCGGGGTCGGACTGCGGCTTCGCGACCTTCGCCGGCAGCAAGGAGGTTCACCCGAGCATCGTCTGGGCGAAGCTCAAGGCGCTGTCGGACGGCGCGCGGATCGCGAGCAAGGAGTTGTGGAAGACGGCGAGGAAGAAGAAGGCGAGCACGGCACCGAAGCGGGCAAAAAAGACCGCCTCAAGCCGCCGGTAGCACCAGCTCGGCCCTCAACCCCCCGATCGGCGCGGTGCCGAGATTGAGCGCCCCGCCGTAGAGCGCGGCGAGTTCCACCACGATCGACAACCCCAGCCCCGAACCGGGCTTGGTCTCGTCCAGCCGGCGCCCTCGCCTTGCCACTTGCTCGCGCTCCGACGCCGTCAGCCCCGGGCCATCGTCGTCGACCACGATCCGCACCACCTCGCGGCCGGGCTCCGGGCGCTCGGGCGCGACTTCGATCGCGACCCGAGAGCTCGCCCATTTGAAGGCATTATCGACCAGGTTGCCGACCATCTCCTCGAGATCCTGTCGCTCGCCGCGAAAGCGCGCGAACTCGGGCGCGTCAACCTCGATGCCGAGACTCTTGCCGTGGTGGGTTTTTTCCATGGTGCGCGCCAGCGCATGCACCACCGGCACGACGTCGGTGATGGTGCCGACCACGGTGAGGCGGGCGGCGAGCCGCGCGCGCTCGAGATGGCGCGTCACCTGGTCGCGCATGATGTTGGTCTGCTCGCGCACCTTGGCGGCGAACGCATCGTCATCGCCGCGCGAGGCCGCTTCGTTGACCATCACCGAAAGCGGGGTCTTCAGCGCATGCGCCAGATTTCCGACGTGGGTCCGCGCGCGTTCGACGATCTCGCGGTTGGCCTCGAGCAGCGCGTTGGTCTCGCGCGCCAGCGGCGCGATTTCGACCGGAAAGGCGCCTTCCAGCTTTTCCGCCGTACCGCCGCGGATCGCAGCCATGCTTTCGGAGATGCGCTTGAGCGGCGCCAGGCCGAACCGCACCTGGAACATGGTGGTGAGCAATAGCACCGCCGCCAGCATCGCGAAGGTGACCGCGAGCGCCCGATCGAAGGCTGTGATCTCGTCGTCGATCTCCGCGGCATCGCCGCCGACCGCCACGAGAAAGCGCCCTTCGTCGCCAAGATCGATGTTGCGCTCGACCTGGCGCAGCCGCTGGTCCTCCGGGCCCTGCACGTAGCTCTTGCGGCTGCCGTCGGAGGCGATCTCGATGTTCATTTCCTGCAGATGCGGCAGGCTGCGGTCCCACAGCGAACGCGAGGAGCGGGTGTCGGGCTTCGAGCCGTCGAGCCGCGTGACCTGCCAGTACCAGCCCGACAGCGGCAGCTCGAATAGCGGCTCGCCGAGCTGGCCGAACTTCTCCTGGGATTCTTCCGGCGAGGCAACGTCGGCGATCAGCGTCTTCAGATAAACACCTAGCCTGCGGTCGAAGGCACGCTCCACCGACTGGCGGTACAGCCCCGACAGCACGAAGCCGGTGACGACGAGGATCAGCACGGTCCACACCGTGGCCGACAGGAACAGCCGCAGCGCGAGCGAGCTAGCGCGCATCGGGTGGCGTGAGGAGATAACCGAGCCCGCGCACGGTCTGGATGATGTCGACGCCGAGCTTCTTGCGGATGCGGCCGACGAACACCTCGATGGTGTTGCTGT
>CAMDEB010000259.1 GCA_945893085.1 Rhodoplanes serenus
TCGACATCGACCTGGAGCCGCTACGCCCGGATGCCGTGGTCGCCGACCTGGTCTACGTGCCGCTCGACACCCGATTGCTCGCCGCCGCCCGCGCCAGGGGGCTTGCCACCGCCGATGGGCTCGGAATGCTGCTGCACCAGGCGGTGCGGGGCTTCTCGCTGTGGTTCGGGGTGCGCCCGGAGGTCACCCCGGAACTGCGGGCGTTGGTCGAGGTCGACCTACGAACATGAGGAGGTTCGGCCGGAATAAGCCGGGACCGCAGGGGGTTTACCTGTGACCGAGACGGCGCAATGCCGCCGGCGATCTTTCGGGAGGAAATCCGATGGGAACAATGACGCGTCGCGCCCTGGGCGCTGCAAGCTTTGCCCTGATTTTCATCAGTTCGACCGCGGTGTCGACGCTTTGGGCGCAGCAGGCGCCTCCGCTTCGTGTCCGCGGCACGATCGAGAAGGTCGATGGCAGCACGCTGACGATCAAGACGCGCGCCGGCGAGACACAGACTGTGAAACTCGCCGACAACGTCCGGGTCGCGGCCATGCTGAAGGCCTCGCTCGCCGACATCAAATCCGGCTCGTTCATCGGGGTGACGGCGATGCCGCAACCCGATGGCAGCCAGAGGGCGATCGGCATTCATATCTTCATGGAATCGCAGCGCGGCGTGGTGCAGGCCCGCTTCAGTCCTTGGGATCGTGAGCCGGGCAGCACCATGACCAACGCCAACGTCGAGACGACGGTGACTTCGGCCGATGGCCAGGTACTGATGGTCAAGTATCCGGAGGGCGAGAAAAAGGTGATCGTGCCACCCAACACAAACATCGTCGCCATGGCTGCGGGCAGCAAGGACGACCTCAAGCCCGGCGCGCAGTTCATCATCATGGCGGCGCAGAAGCAGCCGGACGGTACGCTGACCGCGCCGGCGATTAACGTCGGCCGGGACGGCGCAGCGCCGCCGATGTGATAGAGTTGCACCAAGTTCCCTGCGTTCGCGGGGACGGCAAAAACGGGAGGAGCGACCACATGCACAAGCTCATCGGAGCGGCGGCAGTCATGCTGGCGTTGGCGACGTCGCCCGCAATCGCCCAGCAGGCGCAGACCCAGCGCGTCAATGGCACCATCGAGGGCATCGATGGCGCGACCCTCATCATCAAGCAGCGCCAGGGCGGCGAGGTGAAGGTGAACCTCACCGAAAAGGTGGCGGTGTTCGGCATCAACAAGGCGACCATCGCCGACGTGAAGACCGGCAGCTTCATCGGCGTCGGCGCCATGCCGCAGCCCGACGGTAGCCAGAAGGCGATCCGGGTGATGATCTTCTCGGAGGTGCAGCGCGGCACCGGCGAGGGGCACCGGCCATGGATCCAGCCCGGCAGCACCATGACCAATGCCACCGTCGACTCCACCGTCGGCGGCGTCGACGGCCAGGTGGTAATGGTCAAGTACAAGGACGGCGAGAAGAAGGTCATCATCGGACCCGACGCCGTGGTCCGCGCCTATGTCGTCAGCGACAGGAGCGAACTCAAGCCCGGCGCCAACATCGAAATTATCAGTGCGCTGAAAAAGCCGGACGGAACACTCGAGACCGGACGCGTCAACGTCGGCCGCGACGGCATCGTGCCGTAACGGCGGCGGCCACGTTGAAAGATCGGCGGCGGCGTGCCGAAACGCCGCCGCCTGCTTTTTCAGCAGCGCGATAACTATTGAGGCGTCGGCCCCAGCGGCAATCGCCTGTTTTTTCGGCTTTTTCTCCAAGTCATTGTTCTGGCGAACGGAATTCTGTCGCAGGCGCTGCGCCGGCGATTGGCACAGGCATTGCAAAATTGTTGGCGTCACGCCGAGCGAGCACGCGGCGTCAACGATGGAGCGCGCCCATGTCCATGTTCGACAATCCATTCGATCCGAAGAATCGCTTCAGCCGTTCGGGCTGTGCTTGCGGCCGGCATGTCAGCCAGATCGAACATGAACGCGACCAGGCGCCGTCCCTGCAATGCACGCCGGTCGAAAGCGAAGAGCAGCGCTACGAGGGCGTCGTCGCCTCCGCCGTGATGCGCGCGATGTTCCCGCAGGACGCCACGCGGCGCGCGTTCCTGAAATCGATCGGTGCGTCCACCGCGCTCGCCGCGGTCTCGCAGTTCTTCCCGCTCGGCATCGCCACCGAAGTGTTCGCGCAAGCCAAGCCGATCGAGAAGAAGGACCTCAAGGTCGGCTTTATCCCGATCACCTGCGCCACGCCGATCATCATGGCGCATCCGATGGGCTTCTATTCCAAGCACGGCCTCAACGTCGAAGTGATCAAGACCGCCGGCTGGGCGGTGATCCGCGACAAGACGCTGAACAAGGAATACGACGCCGCTCACATGCTGTCGCCGATGCCGTTGGCGATCACGATGGGCGTCGGCTCGAATGCGGTTCCCTACACCGCGCCGGCGATCGAGAACATCAACGGCCAGGCTATTACGCTGAGCGTCAAGCACAAGGACAAGCGTGATCCGAAGAACTGGAAGGGCTTCAAGTTCGCGGTGCCGTTCGACTACTCGATCCACAACTATCTGCTGCGCTACTATGTCGCCGAACACGGTCTCGATCCCGACCAGGACATCCAGATTCGCGCCGTGCCGCCGCCGGAAATGGTCGCCAATCTTCGCGCCGACAACATCGACGGCTTCCTCGGCCCCGACCCCATGAACCAGCGCGCGGTCTACGACGGCGTCGGATTCATTCATGTGCTGACAAAGGACTTGTGGGAGGGCCATCCCTGCTGCGTCTTTGCGGCATCGAAGGAATTCATCACCCAGACGCCGAACACCTACGCGGCGTTGCTCAAGGCAATCATCGACGCCACCGCCTTCGCCACCAAGGCGGAAAACCGCAAGCAGATCGCCGAGGCGATCGCGCCGGCGAATTACATCAACCAGCCGGTCACGGTGCTCGAACAAATTCTTACGGGGACCTTCGCCGACGGCCTCGGCAATGTGCAGAAGGTGCCCAACCGCGTCGACTTCGATCCCTTCCCCTGGGAGTCGTTTGCGGTCTGGATCATGACCCAGATGAAGCGCTGGGGTCAGATCAAGGGCGATGTCGACTACAAGAAGGTGGCGCAGGAGGTCTATCTCGCCACTGACACCGCGAAGCTGATGAAGGAGGTTGGCCTCACGCCGCCGACCGCCACCACCAAGTCATTCTCGGTGATGGGCAAGGTGTTCGATCCATCGAAGCCCGAGGAATACATCAAGAGCTTCAAGATCAGGAAGGTGTGATTGTGGTCGCCGCCGGGCCCGCGTCGCACTCCGCCGTCATGGCCGGGCTTGTCATCGCAAGTCGGGTTTACCCGACTTGCGACTCGTCGTGCTGCGGAACTCGGGCAGGCCCGAGTTCCGTTGCCATCCCGATCATCAATGCACGTGCTCGCCTCATCGGGATCGCCGGGCCAAGCCCGGCGATGACACCGTTTGTTTGGCAAACGGCGTCGAAATGACAAGCTCGCTCACGCTTCGCGCCGCTGTCGTCTCGGTCGCGCTGTTCGTCGCCTTCATGCTCGCGTGGCACGTCGCCACGCGCGGCACCAGCGCAGTCCAGCAGATGGACCCGGAATACGCCAAGCTCATGGGTTTGACCGCGACCCAGGGCAAGTCGGCGATGCCGGGGCCGCTCGACGTCGGCGCCAAGCTCTGGGAGCATCTGCGCCAACCGTTCTACGACAAGGGACCGAACGACAAGGGCGTCGGCATCCAGCTCGCCTATTCGATCGCGCGGGTGGCGCTCGGCTACATGCTGGCGGTTCTGGTGGCGATCCCGATCGGGTTCCTGATCGGCATGTCGCCGCTGATGAGCAAGGCGCTCGATCCGTTCATCCAGATCTTGAAACCGATCTCGCCGCTCGCCTGGATGCCGCTGGCGCTCTACACCATCAAGGATTCGTCGATGTCGGCGATCTTCGTGATCTTCATCTGCTCGCTGTGGCCGATGATGATCAACACGGTGTTTGGCGTCGCCTCGGTGCGGCGCGAATGGCTCAACGTCGCCAAGACGCTGGAGGTCGGCACCATCCGGCGTGCCTTCACCATCATCCTGCCGGCGGCGGCGCCGACCATTCTCACCGGCATGCGGATTTCCATCGGCATCGCTTGGCTGGTGATCGTCGCCGCCGAGATGCTGGTCGGCGGCACCGGCATTGGCTACTTCGTCTGGAATGAATGGAATAATTTGTCGATCACCAATGTGATCAACGCGATTTTGTTGATTGGGGTGGTGGGGATGGTGCTTGATTTGATTCTGGCCCGGCTCACGCGGCTTGTGACGTTTCCGGAGTGATGCGGTGACCCACAAATTCATCTCCATCGAAGGCATCGCCAAGCGCTTCCCGAAGGCCGGCGGCGGCTTCACCACGGTGTTCGAGGACCTGTGGCTGCCGATGCAGCGCGGCGACTTCACCTGCATCATCGGCCATTCCGGCTGCGGCAAGACCACGGTGCTCAACATCCTGGCCGGCCTCGACGCGCCGTCGTCCGGCGCCGTGATCGTCGACAACCAGGCGATCGAAGGCCCGAGCCTCGACCGCGCGGTGATCTTCCAGACCCACGCGCTGCTGCCGTGGCGCACGGTGATGGGCAACGTCGCCTACGCGGTGTCGTCGAAATGGCGCAAGTGGAAGACCCAGCGGGTGCGCGAGCGGGCGCAGAAGTTCATCGACCTCGTGGGCCTCAACGGCGCCGAGAGCAAGCGGCCGGCGGAGCTCTCCGGCGGCATGAAGCAGCGCGTCGGCATCGCCCGTGCGCTCTCGATCGAGCCGAAGATCATGCTGATGGACGAGCCGTTCTCCGCGCTCGACGCGCTGACCCGCGGCACCCTGCAGGACGAGGTCCGCCGCATTTGCCTGGAGACCGGGCAGACCGTGTTCATGATCACCCACGACGTCGACGAGGCGATCTATCTCGCCGACCGCATCCTGCTGATGACCAACGGCCCACACGCCGTGCTCGCCGAGGTGGTCGAGAACCCGCTGCCGAAGGATCGCGTGCGCGCCGAGGTGCACAAGCATCCGCTGTACTATCCGGTGCGCAACCACATCATCGATTTCCTGGTCAGCCGCAGCAAGAGCTTCGCAACCGACATGCGCGGCAAGCACGATCCGCGCAACGTGCCGGTGGTGCGGCCCGGGCTGGCGGAGCCTGCGGTGAGAGAGGCTACTGTCATCACTCCGTCATGGCCGGGCTTGTCCCGGCCATCCACGTCTTCCCCGCGATGAAGCAAAGGCGTGGATGCCCGGGACAAGCCCGGGCATGACGAACGGGAACGCATCGAGGGAGGAACGACATGAAACGCGCCGATCTCACGGAAAAGATTCTCGACATCAAGCGCGACAAGGGCTTCACCTGGAAGCATATCTGCGAGCAGATCGGCGGCATGTCGCCGGTCATGATCACCGGCGCGCTGCTCGGCCATCACAAGCTGACCAAGCCGCAGGCCGCCGCCGCCGCCAAGCTGTTCGGCCTGTCGAAGTCCGAGCAGAGCCTGCTCAACGAGGTGCCGATGCGCGGCGCCGGCAACGCGATGCCGCCGAGCGATCCGCTGATCTACCGCTTCTACGAGCTGGTGCTGATCAACGGCCCGGCCTGGAAGGCGCTGATCGAGGAGGAGTTCGGCGACGGCATCATGTCGGCGATCGACTTCGACATGGTGATGGAGCGGCTCGCCGATCCGAAGGGCGACCGCGTCAAGATCACGATGTCGGGCAAGTTCCTGCCGTTCAAGTACTACGGCGCGACCGGGAACGCGCAGGCGTATGGGTATAAGGAGGAGTAGGGGGGCCGCAAGCGAGGCGCAGTCGTTGCCTCATCCTCGGTGTCATGCCCGGGCTTGCCCCGGGCATCCACGCCTTTCTTCCCTCCGACCCGGCGGGCCGCTCACTCCGCCGCATGATGGCGCCGCTCGCGCCGCTCCAGCAGCCGATGGAACGCCAGCACGCATGCGACAGCCAGGCCGATCATCAGGAACGGCCAAGCCAACGCGAGGATGTCGAAGCTCGTCATTCACGCAGTCTCCCGAGCATGGCCAACGCAACCACATGTAGGCTGGCGCCCGCGACGACACAAGCAAAGGCAAGTGGGGGGCACTGGTGCCGCACCTGCTATCCCCGGTGACTGTGCCCTCTCCCGCTTGCGGGGGAGGGCAACCGCAGCAGGAACAACGATCGGAAATCGGGAGGGGGTGACATGGACAACCCCCTCCGCCTCCAGCCGGTGGCTACGGTCCTCGCTGCCCTCCCCCGCAAGCGGGAGAGGGCGCATTCATTCGCACCGGGCGGATGATCGAGATCGCCGCGTGCCGTAACCCTCACCGATACACCTCGCGCCGGTGGCCCACGGTCACCACCAGCACCACGAACCGGTCATCCTCGATGGCGGCGACGATGCGGTAGTCGCCGACGCGATAGCGCCACAGCCCGTGGCGGTCGCCGGTCAGCGCGTGGCCGAAACGGCGCGGGTCGTCGCTGCCGGCGATGCGCTCGCGCAGATAGCGCAGCACCCGCCGCTCGGCGTCGACGCCGAGCTTGCG
>CAMDEB010000260.1 GCA_945893085.1 Rhodoplanes serenus
ATCGAGGTCGAGTTCGTCCGCGCGCAGATCGGCGTCGAGCTGCGCCGGACGATCGCCCGCCGGCCAGACATAGGCGACCCGGCCTTCGATGCTGCCGCGATCGAAATCGGTCTTGAGCCGCTCGACCGCGAGCCGGTCGGCAGCGAGCGTCACCTCGCCGCGCAACTGCCACGGCCTGATGTGCGCGGATGTGCCGGCGTGCCCGGTCAGCCAGGCGACCAGCGTCTTCGGATCGGTGGCGTCGACGCTGACGGCGCCGGCGAATTCCAATCCCTTGGTGGCAGGTCCGAGCCGTCCGCTCAGGCCGACATGGGTGAAGCCGGGCGCGCGGAAGTCGAGCTTGTCGAACCGCCAGCCGTCGCCGTCCGAGCGCAGGTCGGTGCCCACCGATTGCAGCACCGCGCCGCCGATGGTCACGGCATCGACGCTGAGTGCGAGGCTGACTGGCAGCGGCGCTCGCAACGATCCGCCGAACATCTCGGCGAAGGTCTGGATCGCCGCCAGCGGCAGGCGGCGCGGCGCGCTGGATGTGGCGATGAGCCGGTCGAGATCGACCTGACGCGCCGAGAGCGCGCCCTGCAGCCGCGGCCGCGCGCCGAACTTCAATTCGGCGGCGCCGCTGAGCTTCACCGCACGCTCTTCGGGGCCGTACTGGAACTCGACCTGCTCGAACAATGCGGAGGCCGAGGTGGCCTTCACCTTGCTCGTCGTGCGCCACGGCTCGTTGACGATCGCCTTGCCACTCGCCAGCACCGAGCCTGCCGGTCGCGAGAGCGTCAGATTGCCGTCGAACCGCGGCGTGCCGCGCTCGGCTGCCAGCAAGCCTTCGACTTCGATGCTCAACGGCCGCTCGGCATTGTCGACGGCGAGCTTGATCCGCAAGCCGTCGTCGCCGAGCCGGCCGGCGGTCAGGCGATAGCCGTACAGTCCGCCGGCGGCGGCGAAAGCACCCTCGCCGCGGACCGGCCCGATCAGCGATTTGAGCTCGCCGGTGAACAGCAGCTTGTCCAGCACCAGGCGCGACTCGCTCACAGCATCGACCAGGATGGCGCGGCCGTCTTCGATGCTGAGGCGGTCGACCGACAACGTCCCGGTCGCCAATGTCATCGCCGGCCAGTCGACCTGGCCGAGGCTGTTCAAGCCGACGGTGAATTCGGGACCGACCAGACGGATCTCGGCGGCGCGGACATCGCCGCGCATCAACGGGCCGAGCGCCAGCTCGATGCCGAGCGAGCGGGCGCGCAACCGGCTGGTCTCGCGCGCCGGGCCGATCTCGATGCCGCGCAGCGTGACCGACGGGAACGGCAGGATGCCGACGTCGATCGCCCCGGCGACGCGCACGTCGAGCCCGACGAGACGGCTCGCCTCGGCCTCGAAGAAGGCGCGGTGATCATTCCAATTGACGAAGTACGGCCCGACCAGCGCCGTAAGCAGCGCCAGGATCAACGCGATCGCCAGTCCCAACAGCGTCGTCTGCACGCGCGCTCCAGAGCCGGTTCCCCACCCGCGGCGTCGATTTCGCGCCCGCGGATTTAAGAAAACCTTATGTATGACAGCGGTTTGACGCGGCCGCTGCGAGCGGCCGGGCCCTCAACCCCCATTGGCGTTTCTTGGCGGCAATTCTGTGTCCGCCCGCCGAGCTTATCCCAACGCTCGGGGAGAAGGAGCAGACGTCACACAATCTTCCCCGGGTTCATGATGCCCTGCGGATCGAGCGCCCGCTTGATCGCGCGCATCGCCTCGAGCGCCGGCGCGCCGTGCTCGGCCAGAAGATATTTCATCTTGCCCTGCCCGACCCCGTGCTCGCCGGTGCAGGTCCCATCCATGGCGAGCGCGCGCTCGACCAGCCGCTCGTTGAATTGCTTTGCAACCTTGACCTCGGCCGCGTCGTCCATGTTCACCAGCAGCGTCAGGTGGAAATTGCCGTCGCCGACATGACCGACGATCGGCGCCACCAGCTTGCTCTCGGCGATGTCGCGCTGGGTTTCGGTGACGCATTCGGCCAGCCGCGAGATCGGCACGCAGACGTCGGTCGGGATCATCTTGGCGCCCGGCCGCAGCGTGAAGGTCGAGAGTGCCGCGTTGTGGCGCGCCTCCCACAGCTTGGTGCGATCCTCCGGCCGCAGCGTCCATTCGAACGGCCCGCCGCCGAGTTCCTCCGCGATCTCGCCGAAACGCTCGGACTGCTCGGCAACGCTGCCCTCGGTGCCGTGGAACTCCAGGAACAGCATCGGCGTCTCGCGCAGCGCGAGCTTGGAATAGAGATTGACCGCCTTCACCTGCAGGGCGTCGAGCAGTTCGACGCGGGCGACCGGAATGCCGGACTGGATGGTCATGATGGCGGCGTTGCAGCAGGCCTCCACCGAGGGAAACGGACAGATGCCGCCCGAGATCGCCTCCGGGATGCCGGAAAGCTTCAGCGTGAGCTCAGTGATGACGCCGAGCGTCCCCTCCGAACCGACCATCAGCCGCGTGAGATCGTAGCCGGCGGAGGATTTCTTCGCCCGCCGCGCCGTTGTCATCAACTCGCCGTTCGCCATCACCACTTTCAGCGCCAGCACATTGTCCTTCATGGTGCCGTAGCGCACCGCGTTGGTGCCCGAACAGCGCGTCGCCGCCATGCCGCCGAGCGAAGCGTCGGCGCCAGGGTCGGTCGGGAAGAACACGCCCTGGTCGCGCAGGTGCTCGTTCAGCGCCTTGCGGGTGATGCCGGGTTGGATGACGCAGTCGAGATCCTCGGGATGCACGGCCAGCACACGGCTCATGTCGCGGACGTCGATCGAGACCCCGCCGAACGGCGCATTGACGTGGCCCTCGAGCGAGGTGCCGGTGCCGAACGCGATGACGGGGGTCCGGTGCGCGGCGCAGATGCGCACGATCTCCTGCACGTCCTCGGTCGATTGCGGATAGACCACGGCATCCGGTGGCTGGTTCTCGATCCAGGTGATGGTGTTGGCGTGCTGCTCGCGCACCGCTTGCGAGGTGACGAGCCGGTTGCCGAAGCGCGCCGCCAGCGCGCGGACGGTCGCCTCGATCGCCTTGGGATCGCGGCGCGGGGCCGCGGCAGGTTCATTTTCCATTGCGGGAGGTTAGCAGAACGGCCACGGCGCCGGCAAAGCGCCGGCGCCGCCAACCGATCTATCTGAATGTTCAGGCCGATTTGCGCCACGGAACCAGCATCGACACGCGCTCGCGGTAGCGCCGGTACTCGTCGCCGAACAGCGCAACCAGGTCGCGCTCTTCCAGGAAGATGCCGACGAAGATGTAGGCCGTGGTCACCGCGGCGAACAGCAGGTGTCCCATCGTCATCACCGGCGCGACCCAGAACGCGATGATGAAACCGAGATAGATCGGATGCCGCACCAGCTTGTAGAGCATCGGCGCCTTGAACCGCGGCTCGGCCATGCCGCGCCCGGCGAGATTGTTGGCGACCTGATGCAACCCGAACAGCTCGAAATGGTTGATCAGGAACGTGCTGGTCAGCACCAGCAGCCAGCCGACGAACGACAGCCCCATCACCACCATGGCGATCTGCGGATGGGTGATCTCCCACACCACCGCCGGGATCGGACGCCACTGCCAGAACAGCAGGATCAGCGCCAGGCTGGAGAACAGCACGTAGGTGCTGCGCTCGACCGACTTCGGCACGAACTGCGTCCACCATTGCTTGAACGGCTTGCGCGCCATCACGCTGTGCTGCACGGCGAACAGCGACAGCAGCAGCATGTTGACCACCAGCGCTTCAATCAGCGGCACGACCATCCCGCTGTCGATGGTCTTCGGCACCACCAGGCCGGCGACGAATCCGATGGCGTAGAGGAAGGTGACGAAGAACACGAGATAGGCTGCGAGCCCGTAGAGAAATGCGATGAACTTGCCCATGGTGATGCCCCTCTGGTCCAAGCGCGGGGTTTCACATCGCTGTTCCGTCGCTTGGATCGGAGCCGCGACGAATGTCGTGGATCACTCGGCCCGCGCGCCGCTCGACGCGTCGTTCACCGCGTAGCGGGGTGCGCTGTCCGCGACGCTCTGCCAGGATGCTGACGCGAGGATCGCGATCAGGCCGAGCGCCGCCGCAGTGACCAGACCCGAAGCGAGCGTGCCCTTGCTCTTCAGACCGTCCTGCACCGCCTGCGGGCGCCGAGCTTCGATCTGAGCCTTGTAGAAGTCGACATCGATCGAGCCGTCGGCATAGCGCTGGATCACTTTGCAGACTTCGGCTTGGGTGATGGTCATGGCATCCTCCGTTCGGTGGGCGGTGGCTTTGCGATCACCGTGGGTGGAGGATGCCGGCCGCCGCGCCGGAAGACTTTCAGGGATGCTTGATTTGTCCTTGAGATTACCTTGATTATGGCTTGACCGATGCGGCGACGGGGGACGGCGTTGCATTTTCTCTTTGCAGATCATGCACTTGATGTAGAGCGGCGCGAGCTCCGGCGCGGCTCCGAGCTGGTTGCGCTCGAGCCCCAGGTGTTCGATCTGCTGGTCTACCTGGTGCAGAACCGCGACCGCGTGGTGAGCAAGGACGATCTCATCGCCACGGTCTGGGGCGGGCGGATCGTCTCGGATTCAACGCTGACCAGCCGGATCAACGCCGTGCGCAAGGCGGTCGGCGACAGCGGCGAGGAGCAGCGGCTGATCCGCACCATCGCCCGCAAGGGCATCCGCTTCGTCTGCGCGGTCGACGAGCAGGCGACGGGGACGCCCGCGCAAGCACCTCCCAAGTCACCAGGGCCAAGCGCCGCCGAGTTGCGTCAGGACATTCAGTTTTGCACCGCGCCCGACGGCGTCCGCATCGCCTATTGCGCGGTCGGCCAAGGGCCGCCCCTGGTCCGCTGCGGCCATTGGCTCACGCATCTGGAATACGACTGGGAAAGTCCGGTCTGGAGTGCGTACCTGCACACGATCGCCGCGACGCATCGGCTCATCCGCTACGACGCGCGCGGCAACGGCCTGTCCGATTGGGAGGTCGAGGACCTCTCGTTCGAAGCGTTCGTGCGCGATCTGGAGACCGTGGTCGCCGCGAGCGGCGTCGATCGCTTTCCCCTGCTCGGCATGTCGCAAGGCGCGTCCATGTCCATCGCGTACGCAGTGCGGCATCCCGAGCGCGTCACGCACCTCGTGTTGTATGGCGGATTTGCCCGCGGCGTGCGCAAGCGCGGCTCCGAAAAGGCGATCGCGCAGTCCGACGCGCTGATGACGCTGATGCGCGATGGATGGGGTCAGGAGAACCCCGCGTTCCGGCAGATCTTCACCACCCGCTTCGTTCCGGACGGCACACCCGAGCAATTCCAGTGGTTCAACGATCTGCAGCGGATCACCACCTCGCCGGAGAACGCGGTCCGCATCCGGCAGACCGTCGACAACGTCGACATCACCGATCTGCTTCCCCAAGTCCGCGTCCCGACGCTGGTGCTGCATTGCCGCGACGATGCGGCCATCCCGTTCGAGGAGGGCCGTCGCATCGCCGCCGGCATTCCCGGCGCGCATTTCGTGGCGCTCGAAGGGCGCAATCACGTGATGCTGGAGGGCGACCCCGGCTGGAACCGTTTTCTCGAAGCGGTCGAGGCGTTCCTCAAGACCTGACGCCGGCGGTGACGGGGTGGAAATAGCATGCTTTTTCACGGTAGATTTTGCCGAATGTTCACTGTCATCTGGCAGCGTACCGGACGATGCTCGACCGTCTCGACCTTGAACCGCTGTTCTTCGCTCCGTTCGTCTCCTCGGTGATGCGGGTCGAACCGGCCTGGATCGACTACAACGGCCATCTCAACATGGCCTACTACAACGTGCTGTTCGACCGCGCGGTCGACGAGGCGTTCGAGCTGCTGGGCTGCGGCGCCGATTATGTGCAAAACCGCAAGCACTCCTGCTTCACCGCCGAAGTCCACGTGCGCTACCTGCGCGAGCTGAACGCCGGCGACACGGTGCGGGTGACGCTGCAACTGCTCGGCTACGACGCCAAGCGGATGCACTACTTCGAGCAATTGTTCCACGCCACCGAGGGCTGGGTGTCGGCGACCTCGGAGAACATGTCGCTGCATGTCGACATGACGACCAAGAAGACCGCGCCCTTCCCCGCCCAAGTCACGCGCTGCCTCGCCCGGATGAAAGCCTCACACGCGCAATTGCCGCTGCCCGAGGCCGCCGGCCGCCGCATCGCGATGCCGGACAAGGGCTGAAACGCCGCGTTCGCCCGGCTGGCGGCAAACCGCGGGTTCGGTCTATGGTCCGCGCAACTCCGCGTCATCAGGGAGAGCAACCGTGACCAAGCAGCAGCTACCGCAACGTGAACTGGGATCGAGCGGCATCAAAGTGTCGGCCATCGGGCTCGGCTGCATGTCGCTGTCCGGCACCTACGGCACTAGCGACGACAACGAGAGCATCGCGCTGATCCACGAAGCGCTGGAGCGCGGCATCACCCTGCTCGACACGTCGGACCTTTACGGTAACGGTCACAACGAGCAGGTCATCGGCAAGGCACTGGTCGGCCACCGCGATGGCGCGATCGTCGCCACCAAGT
>CAMDEB010000261.1 GCA_945893085.1 Rhodoplanes serenus
CAATCCTGCGAGGTCTACTATTTTTTTTAAACGTTCAACACCATCGTCTGTCCAGATCGGGTTTTCAGGATTATGGTCTCTTTCTGCAAGAAGTTCTATATTCCGGCGCCAGCCGGCGCCGGCACCAGGCACAGGATGGCGATCGCGGCGCCGACCAGGGTCCGCAGCACGATCCCCCCGCGATGTGGCTTCCGTTCCTGCCGCGCTGCCGTCATATTCCCGGCCTCTGGTGGGGCGATTCGGGCGCCCTGCCGTGAGACTACGGCGGTTGCGTGAGAATCGGGTTAAGCGGGACCTCTGCATTCCCCTCGATGGAGCACGACATGCGCGCCGTTATCCGCTTTGTCACCGCAACGCTGCTGCTCACCGGTCTCGGCATGCTCTCGGCCGCGGCTGAGACCGCTGCCCGGCCCGCTCCCGAGCGGTTCTCATCGAACGAGCTGCTGGATTCCGGGCACCGCTTCTTCGGCACCGTGTCGCGCGGATTGGCGCAGGTGATCGAGAAGGCGGTCAGCCAGTGGGGCCTGCCGAACGGCTACGTGCTGGGCGAAGAGGCCGGCGGCGCGTTCATCGCCGGGCTGCGCTACGGCGAGGGCACGCTCTACACCAAGAACGCCGGCGACCTGCGGGTGTACTGGCAAGGTCCCTCGGTCGGCTTCGACGCCGGCGGCGAGGGCGCCCGCACCATGATGCTGATCTACAATCTGCCGAGCACCCAGGCGATCTACGAGCGCTTCGGCGGCATCGACGGCTCCGCCTATTTCGTCGGCGGCTTCGGCATGACCGCACTGACCGCCAACAAGGTCATCCTGGTGCCGATCCGGTCCGGCGTCGGCTTTCGGCTGGGCGCCAACATCGGCTATCTGAAGTTCACGCCGACAGCGACCTGGAACCCGCTCTGATCCGTCGCGTTCCGGGCGCCGCACCCGCGAGTTTAGGTTAACGACCGCTTGATATGGCCGCGGCGATCCCGCCGTGGCATGGTGCCCCATCGGCGCATTTTGGGTCGGAGGCCCCCACCATGATCGAGCCGATCATGGTCTTTGGCATTGGATTCCTGGTCGCGAGCCTGTTCGGGCTCGTGCTCATTCCGCTCGTCCACAACCGCGCGGTGCGGCTGACGATGCGGCGGCTGGAGGCGGCGACGCCGCTGTCGATGGCCGAGATCCAGGCCGACAAGGACCAGCTCCGCGCCGAATTCGCCATGTCGACGCGCCGGCTCGAGCTTTCGGTCGAGCAGATGAAGGCCAAGACCACGAGCCAGTTCGCCGAGCTCGGCAAGAAGACCGACGCCATCAACCGCATGAAGGTCGAGCTCGGCGAAAAGACCGCGGCGATCTTCGCCATCGAAGCGCGCGAGAAATCGCTGCGCGACCAGTTGCACACCACCGAAGGCGAGTTCTCGGTCAAGATCAATTCATTGCGTGAGGCCGAGCGCGCGCTCGCCGACAAGCAAGCCGAATTCTCCAAGCTCGCAGCCGATCTCGACGAACGCTCGGTCACCGCCGACAGCCAGCGCATCGAGGTCGTGGCGCTGCGCACCCAGATCGAAGCGCTCAAGGACCGCGTCGGCGATCGCGAGAAGGAGGCCAAGGAAATCGAAGACCGGCTCGCCCGCGAGCGCACCGAGGCGAACCTCGCGACCGACGAGCTCGCCGAGGCGCGCACCAAGGTGGAGCAGCTCGGCGGCCGGGTCAGCGAACTCGAACGGGCGCTGATCGCGCAGACCACCGAGGCGGAAATCCTCGGCCGCCGCGTGCAGGAGCTCGAGACCCGGCTGGCCGACCAGATGCGCGTGCTCGCCGAACGCGAATACGAATGCGCGCAGTTGCGCGACAAGCTCGCCGAGGCGCAGAAGACCGAAGCCGGCCTGCGCGCCGAGATCGCTTCCGCCGAAGCCCGCCACGAGTCGGCGACCGCGAGCCTGAAGAGCGAGAAGACCCTGGTCGCGGATCAGCTCGCCCACGCGCGCGACGAGCGCTCGAAGCTGAACAACGAGATCGCGGCCATGAAGCGCGAGGCCGAGCAGACCTGGGCGGGCGAGCGCATCGAGAACGCGCTGCTGCGCGAACGCATCAACGACATCGCGGTCGAGATCGCGCGGCTGACCATGACGCTGGAAGGCCACGCTTCGCCGATCGAGGCGATCCTCGCCGGCGGATCGGTCATCATCAGCGGCGCGCGCGACGCCGGTTCCGACGACGCGCCCGCGGACGGCGAAGCCCGAGGCAATCTCGCCGACCGCATTCGCGCGTTGCAGGCCAAGGCGTCGCGCATCCAGCCCACGAACTGACGACGCTTACCGCCACACCGCCGGGATTGCACCGCAGATAACGAACCGCCATGATGCACGGCGCGGGGCATCAGGGTACGAGATCATGGCCGCGACTCCCGACCCCGCCTCACCGAAGCACAGGCCACGCACATTCGCCACCGCCATGGCGGTGCTGATGCTATTTGCCGCCGGCACGGTGGCGGCGGCGGAAAATCCCGAGATCGCCAAGCGCCGCGCGGCCGAGCGCAAGACCTTCACCGACGCCGAGATCATCGACGGCTTCTTCAAGGTCGCGCTCAGCGCCGAGTTCCACGGCGCCGGCCGCGTCGACCGGATCCGCAAATTCGACGTCCCGGTGCGGATCTATCTCGACAACCGCGCGCAACCGGATCGCCGCAAACAGGTGACGGCGGTGATCGAGGACATCCGCCGCCGGATCAAGAATCTCGACATTGCCGTCACCCCAACCCGCAACCAGGCCAACGTGGTGGTGACGCTGGTGCGCGACCGCGACCTGACGCGCACCATCCGCACGATCTATGGGCGCGAGCCGGCGCGGCGCATCCAGAAATCGCTCGAGCCGCAGTGTCTCTCGAGCTTCCGCAAGGACGAGAGCTTCCGCATCGTGCATGCCGACGCCCTCCTGGTGGCGGACGCGGGCGACTTCATCTTCTACGACTGCGCCTACGAGGAGCTGCTGCAGGCGCTCGGCCCGATCAACGACGACGCCAGCGTGCCGTGGAGCATGTTCAACGACGACGTCCACCTCGGCTTCTTCGGCATCTACGACCAGTACCTGCTGAACATCCTCTATGACCCGCGCATCCGGCCCGGCATGACGCGCGACGAGGTTCAAGCCGCGCTGCCGGAGGTGCTGACCTCGGTGCGAGCCTGGGTCGCCGAGGTCAACAAGCTGCCGAAGTGACCGGGGTCAGCGCGTCGTCAGCGGCTTGAGCTTGAGGCTCGCCGCAAGCTCGTCGAGCTGCTTGATCAGTCCCGCCGGCAGGCTGACGCCGTTCGCGGTGCGGTCGGCGCGGCGGCGGCGGCGGTCCTCGCCCGGCATGCGGATGGAATCGACTCCGGGCAGCCGCTTCGAATTGCGCAGCTCGCCAAGATGATGATCCATGTTGGCGGCGAAGGTCTCCGGCGGCAGGAACCGCGCCACGTCGATCGCCACCATGAACTGTCCGGTGTTGGTTTCCTCGGTGCCGGGCTTGGTGAAATCGATCACGTCGCGGCCGAAGGCGGCGCTGTTCAACACGCCGGCCAAGAGCCCGATGATCAGCGCCAGCCCGCTGCCCTTGTAGCCGCCGATCGGCAGCAGCACGCCGTCGGCGATGTTCTTCGGATCGTTGATTGGCTGTCCGGTCTTGCTGTTGACCATCCAGCCGTCGGGCATCGGCTCGCCGGAGATCACGTGCTGGCGGATGGTGCCGAACGAGGCCACCGAGGTGGCGATGTCGAGCACCACCGGCGCCTCCTGGCCCGCGGGGATGCCGATCGCGATCGGATTGGTGCCCATCAGCGGCTCGGCGCCGCCCCACGGCGCCATGTGGTTGGCGGTCGAGACCGCGGCGTAGATGCCGACCATGTTGTGCGCGACCGGCATCTCGGCATAGACGCCGGCGGCGCCGGCATGATTGGAGCGCCGCACGCCGACCCAGCCGATGCCGCTTTCGCGCGCCAGCTCGATCGCGAGGTTCGCGGCATAGGTGATCACCAGATGGCCCATGGCGTTGTCGCCGTCGACCAGCGCGGTCGCGGGCGAACGCTTCACCGTCTTGATGTCGGCCTTCGGGTTGACGCGGCCCGATTTCAGCGTGGCGCAATACGAGCTCAGCCGAAAAATGCCGTGCGCGTCGAAGCCGGTCAGGTCGGCCTCGATCATCTGCTTGGCGGCGATCGCGGCGTCCGCGTCGGGAACGCCGCATGCGGCGATCGCGTCGCGGGTGAACGCCAGCATGGCGGCGACGGGAATACGGGACTGAGACATGATTTCAGGTCGCCTTGTTACGCTGCCTTGGCGCGAGCGCGCACCGGGAAATACTGGTCGAGCCAGTCGAGGATGACGCTGCGCACGCGGGTGTTGCTCTCCGCGAACATGAAATGGTCGGTCTCGGCGAACAGGTGCAGATCGCACGGCTGGGCGGACCGCTTGAACATCTCGATCGACTGCTCGGTCGGCGTTACCGAATCGACCGATGAGTGCAGCAGCAGGATCGGCCGGCCCGCGGCCTTGCCGATCACGTCGTCGGCACGGAAGTCGAACATGCTCTGCGCGGTCTCGGCGGTGAACATCTGGATCGAGTTCTGCGCCAGGTGGCCGCGCAGGTGCTCGGGGATCGGCACGATGTCGTAGCGCGGCACCATCAACGACTGGCCGGTCTGCTCGCGGTGGCGTTTGCCCTCCGTCAGCATGTCGGTGAATTTCTTCCAGGCGTCGGGGCCCGGATGCTGGCCGCGGAACTTGCGTTCGCCGTCGCCCCAGCCGCCCGAGGAAATCGCCGCCGCCACGCGCCTGTCGACGCCGCAGACATAGACCGCGATCGCGGCGCCGAAGCTGGAGCCGATCATGCCGATGCGGTTGCCCTCGACCTGCGGATGCTTGGCAAGGAAGGTCAGCGCGTTGCTCGCGGCCGACACCTGTTCGAGGCAGATCAGGTTGCCGCGCGCACCTTCGCTCTCGCCGCAGCCGGGCATGTCGAAGCGCAGCGTGACGTAGCCGAGCTTCTCGAACATCTTGCAGGGTTCGAGCACGTTGCTGGAATTCATGTTGCTGCCGAAGCCGTGCATGACGATGAACGCCGGCCGCCGCTCGCCCGGCGCGACGCCTTCCGGCACGCGCACTACGCCGGCGAGCTTGCGGCCGTCGGCTTCGAATGTGACTTTGGTTTCGGCCATCCCCTGCCCCCTCGCACCCTATGAGCCGCGCCGGATCGGACGCGCAATTGCAGCTTCAGCATGTGCCAGATGCCGCCGCGCGAGTCCACGCGTTGACGGTCAGCGTTTCGGGAGGATTCAGCCGCGCTTATCGCGCTCCGCCGTTAACCTTGACATCGTTTCGTTCGAGCGTCGGAAGCCTCGCGCCCCTAGCCCTAGTGTTTTCGCGCCGCAAGACGCCCAAATTTTGAATCACGAGGTAACCCTGCCATTGCGTTACCAAAACAGACATTGCAGATTAACCCGCGACGGGGAGGCCACCTCGAAGACCATCGCGAGCAATCGCGCAAGTGGGAGGTGGACGTGTTGAACCTGAATCTGTCGGCGTTGCAAAGCAACGAATTCGTCGTTGGTGTCGCCGTCGCAGCAATCCTGATCAGCGCCCTGGTCGCATCATCGCTGTTCCGCAACATCGCGTTGGCGCTCGCCGCCGGCGCCGTGGTGCTGCTCTACGTGCAGGGCGGCACCGGCGCGCTGATCGCGACGTCGAAGGTGCTGGAGGGTGAGATCCGGGCCATTCCGGATTTCTCGCAGGGCCTGATGGTCGGACTGGCGATTTCCGCCGTGCTGCTGGTCGGCCTGCGTCAGCGCGCGTCGTAGCTCCTGCCGTCGCGTCGGCGGCCCGGAGACGCTCCGGGCCGCGATGGATTCCGCTCTCTCATCAACTCACTGCGGCTTGATGCCGGCGCTCTCGACCACCTTGGCGACGCGCTCGATCTCGCTGTTCAGCGCCCGCCCGAACGCGTCCGGCCCGGCGCCCGCCGGCTCGATGCCCGCGGCTGCGAACCGCTTGACCGTGTCGGGCTCGTTCACCACCGCCATCGCCTCCGAGGTGATCTTCTGCATCACCGCCGCGGGCATCCCCGCGCGCCCGAAGAAGCCGATCATCACCGAGAAGTCGAAGCCCGGGATCAGATCGGCGAGCGGCGGCACGTTGGGCGCCTGCGCCGAGCGCTGGGCGCCGTTGGTCGCGATCAGCTTGACCTTGCCGCCCTCGACCGCGCCGCTGAGCGAGGGATAGGCCGAAAACAGCACCTCGACGTGACCGCCGAGCAGCGCCGGTACCGACTGGCCGGTTCCGCGGTATGGGATGTGATTCATGTTCAGTTGCAGCGAGGCCTTCACCGCCTCCATCGACAGATGGTGCGTGCTGCCGACGCCGGATGAGCCGTAGTTGATCTCGCCCGGCCGCGCCTTCACGTAGTCGATGAACTCCTTCAGCGTCGCCACCGGCACCTTGGGATGCACCGCCAGGAACAACGGCGCGCGGGCCAGCAGGACGACCGGCTGGAAATCCTTCG
>CAMDEB010000262.1 GCA_945893085.1 Rhodoplanes serenus
AGGAAATCGCGCTCATGCTCAGCCGGGTGCGGCGCGGCGGCTTCGAGCTTCGGCTCGATGGGCTGTCGTCGTTCGGCGGGCGCAAACCGCGCGCGGTGGTCGCGACAGGGAGGCCTTCGCAGGCGGTAATGGAATTGCAGGCCGAGCACGAGCGTCTGATGCAACGGGTCGGCCTGGAGCCCGAAGGCCGCAAGTACACGCCGCACGTCACGCTGGCGCGGCTCCGCTCGACGTCGAGCTTGCAGGTCGCCGATTATCTTTCAATGCACGCGGCGTTCCGCTCGATGCCGTTTCCGGTGTCGCGCTTCGTGTTGTTCTCGTCGCGCGCCTCGACCGGCGGCGGGCCGTATGTGGTCGAAGCGGCCTATCCGTTGGCGGCGTAGACCTGCAGCTCGAACACCGGAATGCGATAGCTCCGGCTCGCGCTCTGCTCCTGGACGCGCAAATCGTTGAGATGGTGGCGGCGCGCCTCGTCGACGATTCGCTCAGTAAGCTGGCGCTCGAAGCCGCGGTCAAGAAAGCCGTTCTCGACGGTGATCGCGGCCTCGGCGTGCCGGGCGGATCGGTCGGGCACGATCTCGGCTGCGGCCCGCATCACGCCGTCGACAAACGCGCCGATCAGGATCGCGCGCGACGCCACCAGGCCGAGGCAATGGGCGTCGATGGCGCGGTCGTCGGTGCCGGGGAAGCGGCTGGTGCGGTCGAGCCGCACCAGATGGGCGTGGTAGTCCTCGATGGAGTTCAGCCCCAAAACGCGAATTTCGGTCCCCATGACCCTGTTCCCCAATACGCGGCGATCGGAACAGGATAGGCGGCAATCCCAGCTACTTCGTTAACGCGCCGCTTACCAAGCGTTTTGCACCGGTTTCAGGAGCCGGGACTGCACGTCGAGCACCGCGGTCGCGAAACCGTGGCCGTCGGCCACGAATTCGCGCAGCACCGACAGCGGCGTCGGCCGCGCCGCCGCCACCTCGCCGACCACGCTGCCGAAGTCGAAGCTCAGCTCGGCCGCGAATTTGCGCGCCAGCTCTTGCATGCGGCGGTTGTTGGCGAGACAGGCCATGTGCAGGGATTTGATGCCGCGGTTGCGCGCCGCGAGCAGCGTGCGATCGAGCAGGGTCGAGCCGACGCCGAGGCTTTGCCACGGCGCCTCGATCGACAGCGCGACCTCGGCCTCGCGCGCAAACGCAGGTCCCAGCGGCCGAAGCTCGGCCGCGCCGCGCAGCATCCCGTCGACGAAAAAGCCATGCACCACGGCGTTCAGCCCGAGTGTGGTCTTGACGTATTCGGCGATGAAGTCGTCGGCGATGCCGCCGCCGAACCGGCTGTGGCGGCTGTCCTGGTCGAGCCGCAGCAGATGGTCGCGGTAAATGTCGGCTTCGCCGATCCACAATTTGCGGATGACGCCGCCGTCGGTCAGAGGTTCTTGTACCCGTTCTTGCATCCAGGTCTCCTGAGGCTGGGCGCTCAAAAGCCCCTCCCGTGGTTTCCATCCCGAACCGGCACGGCCGGCTGAAGCCGTTGCTAATCACCTCTAATGTTGCGCCGCAACATGAAAATGACAAGCCCGCCCTATTTTCTCCGGCATGCGGTAATGCTTTGATTTCCTGCGCTATTTTGCATGGCAGTCATGCTTGGCCGGTGCCAGCGCCCTTTGCCACGGTGTTGCTTGCCCACCGGCGGTCGAAGCCCTATCCCTGGCCAGCCCGCCATCACGCGCGATTTTTAACCGATGCCCGCACGCGAGCTTTACGAAGCTCTCATCGCCGCCAAGAAGATCGAGCGCGACCGGGCGCAGGAAACCCTGCTCGCCCGGCTGACCGCGCTGGAGGCGCGCGTGACCGCGCACCGCTCGGAGCGCCGTTCGCATCCGGTCGGCTGGCTGTTCGGCAACCGCGGCCGCAACGGCGCCGCCAAGGGCCTCTATGTTTTCGGCGACGTCGGCCGCGGCAAGACCATGCTGATGGATCTGTTCTTCGAGGCGTCGCCGGTGGTGCGCAAGCGCCGCGTTCACTTCCACGAGTTCATGGCGGACGTGCACGAGCGGGTCAGCGAGTTCCGCCAGCGGCTCAAGACCGGCGCCATCTCCGACGACGACCCGATCCGGCTGACTGCGGCCGATATAGCCGAGGAGAGCTGGCTGCTCTGCTTCGACGAATTCCACGTCACCGACATCGCCGACGCGATGATCCTCGGCCGGCTGTTCGCGCGGCTGTTCGAGCTGGGCGTCGTGGTGGTTGCAACCTCGAACGTGCCGCCCGGCGAGCTTTACAAGGGCGGCCTCAACCGGTCGCTGTTCCTGCCGTTCATCGCCATGATCGAGAAGCACATGGAGGTGGTGGCGCTTTCCGCGCGCACCGACTTCCGGCTGGAAAAGCTGGTCGGACGCAAGGTCTGGTACGTGCCCGCGAACGACGCCGCTTCGGCCGCGCTCGACGCGGCCTGGCGCAGCCTGGTCGGCAGCGACAGCGGCATGCCGCAGGAGCTCTCGGTCAAGGGCCGCAGGCTGCGCGTGCCGCGCGCAGCGATGGGCGTGGCGCGTTTCTTCTTCCACGATCTTTGCGAGCAGCCGCTCGCGGCATCGGATTTCCTGCGCATCGCGCACGAGTTTCACACGCTGATCATCGACCGGATTCCGGTGATGGACTTCGATCAGCGCAACGCCGCCAAGCGCTTCATCATCCTGATCGATACGCTGTACGATCACGCGGTCAAGCTGGTGGCGTCGGCCGCGGCCGAGCCGGATGCGCTCTACCGGGCGAGCGACGGGTTCGAGGCGAGCGAGTTCAATCGCACCGCCTCGCGCCTGATCGAGATGCGCTCGCAGTCGTATCTGGCGCTGCCGCACGGCCGGCGCGACTCCGTGGCCAGTGGATCGTCGGAAGGCATTGTGGAGACCTGAAGGCCGGCTGGGCAGCGACCCGGCCGCTCACTGCGGCTGCAGGCCGGTGGCCCTGAGCAATGGCGGCCATTTGCGCAGCTCGGCCGCGAAAAATGCCGCGAACTCCGCCGGCGACGTGATCTTCTTCTCGTAGCCAAAGCGCGCCAGCGTCGGGCCCATCTCGGCGGAGTTGAGCACGGCGTTCAGCTCGCGATTGAGCTTGTCGACGATTGCGGACGGGGTACCGGCCGGTGCGAAGATTCCCATCCAGACGTCCGGATTGAAACCGACTTGCGGCAGTCCGCTTTCGGTCATGGTGGGAACATCCGGCAGGTCGGGGCTGCGCTGCAGCCCGGTGTAGGCGATCGGCCGCACCTTGGCTTCGCGGATCAACGGAAGGAGCTGCGGCACCGGAGCGATGTTGATGTGGACGCGCCCGCCCAGAAGATCGGCGCGCGCCTGCTCGCCACCGCGATAGGGAACGTTGACAAGCTCGATGCCGGTCGCCTGCCTGAAGGTTTCCCCGATGATGTGCGGCATGGTGGCAAGGCCGAAGCCGAACGCCAGCTTGCCGGGATTGGCCTTGGCGTGGGCCACCAGCTCCGCGACGGTGGTAGCCGGGACCGATGGCGCCACCGCCAGCAAATGCGACCAGGTGACGACGGTCGCGACCGGAACCAGACTTTTCACCGGATCGAAATCGAGATCGGGAAACAGCACCGGGTAATAGGCGAGGTTCGGACCGATGAACAGCAGCGTGTAGCCATCCGGCGCTGCGGCCGCCAGCGCCTTGGCAGCGATGGTGGTGCCGCCGCCGGGCCGGTTCTCGATGATGACGCTTTGGCCGAGCCGGCCGTGCAGATGCTGTGCGAACACGCGGGCCAGGGCATCGACCGGCCCGCCCGCGGTGAATGGCACGATCAGCTTGATGGTCTGCGCTGGATAGGGCTGCGCCTGGGCCGTGACCAAGCACGATCCCAGCACCAGCAATGCCGCAATCGACGAACGGCTCAAGCTCATGGACATCCCCGGCGCGCCTGAGCATTGTCGTGGCGAAGCCTAACGTGGAAGCCATTCGCCAACAAGGACGCAGCGCCCGCCGTGGCGGCTTGAACACCTCAACCGAAAGGGCTAATGACCGGCGCAACGGCGGGTTTTCGCCGTCGCACAAGGACCCTCCCGCACATGGCGCGTAACAAGATTGCGTTGATCGGCGCCGGCCAGATCGGCGGCACGCTCGCCCACCTCGTCGGCCTCAAAGAGCTTGGCGACGTCGTATTGTTCGACATCGCCGAGGGCATTCCGCAGGGCAAGTCGCTCGACCTGGCGCAGTCGTCGCCGGTTGAAGGCTTCGATGCCAAGTTCGTCGGCATCAACTCCTATGAAGGCATCGAGGGCGCCGACGTCTGCATCGTCACCGCCGGCGTGCCGCGCAAGCCCGGCATGAGCCGCGACGACCTGCTCGGCATCAATCTCAAGGTCATGGAGCAGGTCGGCGCCGGCCTCAAGAAAAACGCGCCCAACGCCTTCGTGATCTGCGTCACCAATCCGCTCGACGCCATGGTGTGGGCGCTGCAGAAGGCCTGCGGCCTGCCGAAGCACATGGTGGTCGGCATGGCCGGCGTGCTCGACTCGGCGCGGCTGCGCTATTTCCTGGCCGACGAGTTCAACGTCTCGGTCGAGGACGTGAGTGCGTTCGTGCTCGGCGGCCACGGCGACACCATGGTGCCGATGGCGCGCTACTCGACCGTCGCCGGCATCCCGCTGCCCGATCTGGTCAAGATGGGCTGGACCACGCAGAAGCGCGTCGATGAGATCATGGACCGCACCCGCAACGGCGGCGCCGAGATCGTCAACCTGCTGAAGACCGGCTCCGCGTTCTACGCGCCGGCGTCATCGGCGATCGCGATGGCGGAAAGCTTCCTGCGCGACAAGAAGCGCGTGCTGCCCTGCGCCGTCTGGCTGAATGGCGAGTATGGCGTGAAGAACCTCTACGTTGGCGTGCCGGTGGTGATCGGCGCCAAGGGCGTCGAGCGCATCGTCGAGCTTGAGTTGAGCAGCGCCGAGCGCGGCGAGTTCGAGAAGTCGGCCGCCGCGGTGAAGGGCCTGGTCGACGCCTGTCAGAAGATCGCGCCGGACTTGGGGAAGAAATAACATCCTGTCCCGGACGCGTTGCAGCGCGAAGCGGTGCAATGCTGATCCGGGACCGTAACAGACACCGAATTCGCTAAGGTCCCGGGCGCAACGCATCATTTCGTGCTGCGCTGCGCCCAGGACACGAGACCAGGGCGGGGACTGTCGACATGAACATCCACGAGTACCAGGGCAAAGCGGTGCTGCGGGAGTTCGGCGTTCCAACTCCGAAAGGCGCGCCGGCGTTAAGCGTCGAGGAAGCGGTTAAAGCCGCCCAGGAACTCGGCGGCCCGGTCTGGGTGGTGAAGGCGCAGATCCACGCCGGCGGACGCGGCAAGGCCGGCGGCGTCAAGGTGGTGAAATCCCTCGACGACGTGAAGAAAGAAGCGACCCGCATCCTCGGCTCGACGCTGGTGACGCACCAGACCGGTCCGCACGGCAAGCAGGTGAATCGGCTCTACATCGAGGACGGTTCGGCGATCGACAAGGAGTTCTACCTGTCGATGCTGGTCGATCGCGAGACCGCGCGGGTGGCGATCGTGGTGTCGACCGAAGGCGGCATGGACATCGAGAAGGTCGCGCACGACACGCCGGAGAAGATCGTCACGATTTCCGTCGATCCGGTCGCCAACATCTGTCCGCATCACGTGCGGCGCGTGTCGAAGGCGCTCGGCCTCGATGCCGACCTGCAGAAGCAGATGTCGCCGTTGCTCACCGGGCTCTATCGCGCCTTCACCGAGAAGGACATGAGCCTGCTGGAGATCAATCCGCTGGTCGTGACCAAAGATAAAAAGCTGGTGTGTCTCGATGCCAAGGTCGGCTTCGACGACAACGCGCTGTACCGGCACGCGGACGTCGCCGCGCTGCGCGACGAGACCGAGGAGGACGCCAAGGAGATCGAGGCCTCCAAGTACGACCTCAACTATGTCGCGCTCGACGGCTCGATCGGCTGCATGGTCAACGGCGCCGGCCTTGCCATGGCCACCATGGACATCATCAAGCTCTATGGCTTGGCGCCGGCGAACTTCCTCGATGTCGGCGGCAGCGCCAGCAAGGAGAAGGTGGCGGCGGCGTTCAAGATCATCACCTCCGATCCGAAGGTGAAGGGCATCCTGGTCAACATCTTCGGCGGCATCATGAAGTGCGACGTGATCGCCGAGGGCGTGGTCGCCGCGGTGAAGGAGGTCGGCCTTCAGGTGCCGCTGGTGGTGCGGCTCGAAGGCACCAACGTCGATCTCGGCAAGAAGATCATCGCGGAATCAAAGCTCAACGTGACCTCCGCCGACGATCTCGACGATGCGGCGCAGAAGATCGTTGCCGCCGTGAAGAAGGCGGCGTGACATGGCGATCCTCGTCGACAAGAACACCAAGGTCATCTGCCAGGGCTTTACCGGCAAGAACGGCACCTTCCATTCCGAGCAGGCGATCGCCTACGGCACCAAGATGGTCGGCGGCACCTCGCCCGGCAAGGGCG
>CAMDEB010000263.1 GCA_945893085.1 Rhodoplanes serenus
GGAAAGCGTGGACGGGCGGCGCCCGCCCTCGCTTCCAACAGGACCAACAAAAGCCGCAGACGATTCAAGATAACTGTCCTTCATGAGGGCCATTCCTTCTCGGTTCCAGTGGACAATGTGGTGTCCAAAGAAACCGGGGCCAGCTCAATGGTTACGAGCAGGGCTTCATCCGTGACAACCTCGAGCGCGACCGCGACAACTTCCTGACCCACCTCGACGAGGGACAAAAGATCTACCGCGCGATCGGTGACTGTGCGCCGGCCTTCGGCATGGTCGGAACCCTGATCGGCATGGTGCAGATGTTCGCCAACATGACCGATCCTTCCAAGCTCGGTCCCTACATGGCGGTCGCCTTGCTGGCGACGTTCTACGGCGCGGCCGTCGCCAACCTGTTCTGCCTGCCGCTCGCCGACAAGCTGCACCTCAAGCTCAGCGACGAGGAGATCAACCGCACCCTCATCATCGACGGCGTGCTGATGATCCGCGAATCCAAGAGCCCGACGCTGGTGCGCGAGATGCTGATCGCCTATCTGGCCGAACGGCACCGCCACACCGAGGACGAGGACGAGCTGGAGGGAGCGCCCGCTTGACGGCGGCGCGCGGCGGATCTGAACCATGGCGAAGAAAAAGGCAGCAGCCCACGGTGGCGGTCATGGCTGGTTCGTGACCTTCGCCGACCTGATGGGACTGCTGGTCGCGTTCTTCGTGATGCTGGTCGCGTTCTCGACCCAGGATTCGGCCAAGCTGCAGGTCGTCGCTGGTTCGATGCGCGAAGCCTTCGGCGTGCAGAACAACATCCGCTATTCCGGCATCATCGAGCTCGACGGCCTGCCGACCCGGCCGAGGCTCAAGAACGTCGCCCGTATTACGCCCGACGATGCCTCCGCCGAGCCGACGCCGGATGAGCGCGGTCGCGATCGCGTCCACGGCCACCGGCAGAGCGACGACGGCGCCTTCGCGCTGGCATCGGCTTCACTGCGCCAGGCGCTGCAAGACCTTCCTGAGCTCGCCGAAGTGTCGAAGCACATCATGATCGAGGAGACCAAGCAGGGTCTCAACATCGAGATCGTCGACCAGGACGGCCGCTCGATGTTTCCGGAGGGCTCGAAGGAGCCGTATGAGCGCACCCGCCGCCTGGTCCAGCGCCTTGCCGGCCAGTTCAAGAGCCTGCCGTACCGCATCTCCATCGCCGGCCACACTGCGGCGGCCCGGCGGCCGGGAAAGCCCGGCTACGGGCCGTGGGACCTCTCCGCCGACCGCGCCAACGCGGTGCGGCAGATTCTGGAGGAAGAGGGCATTGCGCCGGCCAAGTTTTTCATGATGGCGGGCCGGGCGGACTCCCAGCCGCTGTTCCCCGACGACCCGTTCGTGGCCTCCAATCGCCGGGTCACCATCACCCTGATGCGCGAAGCGCCGCCCATGCCGCCGAGCTTTAAGCCGTAAGGCCGGGATCGCTTTCGGCCCGAAGGCGTTGCCATAGCGCTATGGTGCTTCCCGGGGGCGGTTGATATAAGGCCGCCCCTGCTGCGTTGCGGCAAAAACCGACCCGATCCCCATGAACCCAACCGTAGGCGAAGCATTGCAGCCGGCCCGGCCGGCGGTCGCCGAAACTCCGGCTGACGCCAACGTCTGGGGGCTCACGCTCGGCAGCGTCGGCGTCGTCTATGGCGATATCGGCACCAGCCCGCTCTATGCGTTCCGCGAGGCGGTGATGGCCGCAGCCGAATCCGGCCCGGTGACGCGCGACACTGTGCTCGGCGTGCTTTCGATGATCCTGTGGGCGCTGATCGTCGTCGTCACCATCAAATACGTGCTGATCCTGTTGCGCGCCGACAACAACGGCGAAGGCGGCACGCTGTCGCTTACCGCGCTTGCCACCCGTGCGCTTGGCCGCCGGACGCCAACCGTGTTGCTGCTCGGCGTGATCGGCGCGGCCATGTTCCTGGGCGACTCGGTGATTACGCCGGCGATCTCGGTGCTGTCGGCGGTCGAGGGCCTCAAGCTCGTGACCCCGGCCTTCGAGCATTACGTCATCCCGTTCACGGTGGTGATCCTGATCGCCCTGTTTGCGGTGCAGCGGCGCGGCACCGCGAAGGTCGCCGCGTTCTTCGGTCCGGTCATGGTGGTGTGGTTCGTGGCCATTGCGGTTGCGGGACTGCTGCATGTGCGCGACGACCCCGGCGTGTTTGCGGCGATCAATCCGGTCTATGCGATCGAGTTCGTTTCGACGCACGGCAAGATCGGACTGATGACGCTCGGCGCGGTCTTCCTCGTCGTTACCGGCGGCGAGGCGCTCTATGCCGACCTGGGCCATTTTGGCCGCAAGCCGATTCAGATGGCCTGGCTCGGCCTCGTGCTGCCGGCGCTGCTGATCAACTACTTCGGGCAGGGCGCGCTGGTCCTTGCCAATCCAGCGGCAATCGAGAATCCGTTCTATCGGCTGGTGCCCGAGGCGATGTTGCTGCCGATGGTGGTGCTTGCCACCGCAGCCACCGTGATTGCGAGCCAGGCCGTGATCACCGGCGCCTATTCGCTGGTCCGCCAGGCGATCCAACTCGGACTGCTGCCGCGGCTTGCGATCGTCCACACCTCGGCGGAATATTCCGGCCAGATCTACATTCCGCGCGTCAACACCGCGCTGCTGATCGGCGTGCTGCTGCTGGTCGGCCTGTTCCGCACCTCGAGCTCGCTGGCGTCCGCCTATGGCATCGCCGTTGCCACCACCATGGTGGTCGATGGATTGCTCGGTCTCATCGTGATCTGGAAACTGTGGCAATGGCCGGCGTGGAAGGCGGCGCTGCTGATGATTCCGCTCGTGATCGTGGATTTCACCTTTTTCTCGGCCAACATGCTCAAGCTGATGGAAGGTGCCTGGGTGCCGCTGCTGTTCGGCGCCGCGATGGTCATGCAGATCCTGACCTGGCAGCGTGGCACGCGCGTGCTCAGCCTGAAGACGCGCAAGACCGAGGTGCCGCTCGAAACGCTGCTGCGCAGCCTGGAAAAGAAGCCGCCGCACATGGTTCCGGGGACGGCAGTGTTCCTCACCAGCCATCCGGATTTTTCGCCGACCGCGCTGTTGCACAATCTCAATCACACCATGGTGCTGCACGAGCACAACGTCATCCTGACCATCATCACCGAGGACACGCCGCGCGTGCGCGAGGAGGATCGAGTCACGATGGCGCCGGTTTCGCCGCACTTCAGCCGGGTGGCGCTGCGGTTCGGCTACATGGAGACGCCGAACGTGCCGAAGGCGCTCGCCATCGCCCGGCGCCAGGGCTGGAGCTTCGACATCATGTCGACGTCGTTCTTCCTGTCGCGGCGGGCGCTCAAGCCGGCGCCGCGTTCGGCATTGCCGCGCTGGCAGGACCATCTGTTCATCGGGTTGGCCAAGAGCGCGTCCGACGCCACCGACTTCTTCCAGATTCCGACCGGCCGGGTGGTGGAGGTCGGGACCCAAGTCACCATCTAAATCGTCGTCTAGGCCTACGGCTTCCATTCCGCGAGATACGAGGCGGTGAATGCCCGCAGGCGCTCGACGAACAGCTCCGCGACCGGGCTCAGGGTTCGATGCTTCAATTTCACGATGCCGAGCGGCCATGGCCGGTGCGGCAGTTCGATCGGCAACACCTTCAGCGGATACCGGTGGCCACTCAGGCGCACGGTAGAGTTCGGCAGGGCGCTGATGAAGGATCCGGTTGAGACCAGTGTCGCGCGCACGTGGAATGAAAACGTCACGATGGGAATTTTCGGCATTTTGAGGCCGCGCGCGCGCAATGCGTCGCCGATGACCCGGTTGTTCCAGGTGTCGGGCGTCAGCAGCAACCATGGTTCGTTGATGAGTTCGGCGATGTCGATCTTGCGGCGACGCGCCCACGGGCTGCTTTTTGCGGCGACCACCACCAGATAGTCCTCGAACAGCGTCTCGATGTGGAGATCGTCCGCGTCCTCCCAGCCCTCCCAGCCGAAGCGCGCCAGCACGATGTCCAACGCCCGGTTGCGCAGCAGCGTCGGCGCCAGCGTCGGCGACGTCAGCGGATCCACCTGTAAAATCACGTTCGGATATTGCGTGGAAAAACTCTGAACCACCGGAGCCAGGATCGAGGCGGCAATGGATTCGGCGCTGCCGATGCGAAGCTCGCCGGAACTCGGATCGGCCAGGTGTTCGATCTCGCGGACGCCCTGCTTGAGCTCGTCGAAGGCGGCGACGCTGCGCTGGAGCAGGGCGCGTCCGTATATCGTCGGCTCGACGCCGTGCGGACCGCGGTCGAGGAGCTTCACGCCGACCGCGTGCTCGAGATTGCTGATGATTTCCGATACCGCGGGTTGCGAGACCCCGAGGTGGGCAGCGGCCCGCGCCATGCTGCCGTGCTGGCTGGCCGCCAGAAACACATGCAGGTCGCGCAACCGGATGCGCCGGCCGACATGGCTTTCCCAATCGATCTTCCGTGCCATAAGCTAGAACTTATAGAACCCAAAGCAGAAAGGGAATTCTGCCTATAACTGGACTCATGTAGGAATACCACTGTTGGGCGACGCCCCTGCGTCGAACACGTCATGAGATAGCAACTCCGGCCGTCTGCGGATTGCTGCTCGCTTAAGTTGAAATTCTGGCGGTCGAGGTGGGCCCATGAGAAAACGCGATCCACGAGACGCGGAAATCGGCAAGCGGGTTCGCACCCTGCGGTTGCAACGCGGCATGTCCCAGACCGAGCTGGGCGACCTTTTGGAGATCACGTTCCAGCAGGTCCAGAAATACGAAAACGGCTCGAACCGCGTGTCCGCCGGACGGCTGCAGCGGATCGCTGAAATTCTCGATGTGCCGATCACGTTCTTCTACAGCGCCTACGGCGAGAACCAGCCTGAGCAGGCGCAGAAGATCGACTTCGACTTCCTGCAGAGCGGCGATTCCATTCGCCTGGTGCGCGCCTATTCCCGGATCAGGGAACGCGGCGTGCGGCTCGAACTGCTCCGGCTGACGGAGGCCATCGCCGGCGAGGAAGCGCAGCGGCCGGCGCGGTAACGCTGGCGCCACCTATCTAACTAACTGATAAAATACGGATATTTTGCTTCGGCCGAGCTCATGGTGGCCTGCGGCAACGTTTTTTCCGGCATGGCTGGCTTGCTGCGATGAGCGCCCTGCGCTCTGTTCGCCGTCATCCGCTGGGCCTATAAGCGCCCGCCCCAATCGTTTATTGCAGTGCAACAATACTGACCTTATTTCACGAACCGCAGAGAACCCCGATGAACACCACCGCAGCCTCCTCCGGAGGCGACGCATCGCTGCGCGGCAATGGCGCGACGCCTCCTGCGGCCCGGTTCTGGACGCTGACCGTCGGCAGCATCGGCGTCGTCTAGGGCGATATCGGCACCAGCCCGCTCTACGCGCTGCGCGAGGCGATCAACGCCGCGGTCGGCGCCGACGGCGTGCCGACGCGAGCGGCCGTGCTCGGCGTGCTGTCGCTGATCCTGTGGGCGCTGATCGTCGTCGTCACGCTCAAGTACGTGCTGGTGCTGCTGCGCGCCGACAACAAAGGCGAGGGCGGCACGCTGGCGCTGATGGCGCTGGCGCAGCGTGCGCTGGGCAAGAGCACCGGAGCAGTGGTGATGTTGGGCATCGTCAGCGCCGCGTTGTTCTACGGCGATGCGGTGCTGACGCCGGCGCTGTCGGTGCTGTCGGCGGTCGAAGGCCTCAAGCTCGCGACGCCGGCGTTCGAGCCTTATGTGGTGCCGCTCACGGTGCTTATTCTGGTTCTGCTGTTTGCGGTGCAGTCGCGCGGCACTGCGAAGGTTGCGGCGTTCTTCGGCCCGATCACTTTGGTCTGGTTTATCGCCATTGCCGTGCCCGGAATCTGGCACGTGTCTGCGGACCCAGCCGTGCTCGCGGCGTTCAACCCCCTGTACGGCATTCGGTTCATCGGCAGTCACGGCCTGCTCGGACTGCTCACGCTCGGCGCTGTATTTCTTGCGGTGACCGGCGCGGAGGCGCTCTATGCCGACCTCGGCCACTTCGGACGAAAGCCGATCCAGTTCGCCTGGATCGCCGTGGTGCTGCCGGCGCTCGCGATCAACTACCTCGGCCAGGGCGCGCTGGTGCTCGCGAACCCGAAGGCGATCGAGAACCCGTTCTTCCTGCTCTATCCGGACTGGGCGCTGCTGCCGATGGTGCTGCTGGCAACGGCCGCCACCGTGATCGCGAGCCAGGCGGTCATCACCGGCGCCTATTCGCTGACGCGCCAGGCGATCCAGCTCGGCCTGCTGCCGCGGTTGGAGATCCGCCACACCTCGGCGACCCAGGCCGGGCAGATCTACATCCCGCGGGTGAACATGCTGCTGCTGGTCGGCGTGCTGCTGCTGGTGGCGCTGTTCCGCTCGTCGAGTTCGCTCGCTTCGGCCTACGGCATCGCGGTCAGCGGCACCATGGTGGTGACCGCGATGATGGCTTACGTCGTGATCACCAAGGGCTGGCGCTG
>CAMDEB010000264.1 GCA_945893085.1 Rhodoplanes serenus
GCCGGCGAGGCGGCGGTTGGCGCCGCGTCGCAGGCCGCTCGGCACAATGACCGTCTCGCCTTCGACGCGGCAGTCCTCCTGCATGAAGACGGTGTCCGCGCCTTGCGGCATCGGCGCGCCGGTGAAAATGCGGATGGCCTGATGAGACCCGAGCGCCGCCTCGGCGCGCCTTCCCGCGGTCAGGCGGCCGGCGACCGCAAGACTGGTTTCGCCATTCGCGCGCAAGTCGGCGTGGCGGACGGCGTATCCATCGACGGCGGAATTGTCGAAATGCGGCAGATCGACCGGCGCCAGAATGTCCTCGGCGACCACGCGCCCGCGCGCGCCGTGCAGCGGGCTGAACTCGGTCTCCGCGACCGGGGTGACGCGCTCGGCGATCAATCGTTCCATCTCTTCGACCGGCAGCAACGGTCCGGAGAAAGCAAAACAATCGTCGGTGAGCTGCGCCATCAGGCACTCTCCGAGGCGAGCACGCGCTCGACCGGCGCCGCATACTTGAGCAGGATATCGACGACCGCCTCGATGTCGTCGAGATCGACCACCGGCACCTTCGCCCCCGGCACCGGCCGGTCGGCGGCGATGGCGACCACATGCGGGTCGTCGGGATGGATCAGCGGCTTGCCGATGGCGGCGCGGTGAACTTCGAGCTTGGGATGCGACTGGCGCTTGAAACCTTCGATCACCAGCAGATCGACCGGCGTGAACTTGCCGAGCAGTTCGCGCAACGTGAGCTCGGGCGCGCCGCGCAGCTCGTTCACCAGCGCCCAGCGCACCGGGGAGGCCACCAGAACCTCGCTCGCGCCGGCCATGCGATGGGTGTGCGAATCCTTGCCCGGCTTGTCGACGTCGAAGCCGCTATGCGCGTGCTTGAGCGTGGAGACGCGCAGGCCGCGCTCGACCAGACGCGGTATCGCCTTGGTGAGCAAGGTGGTTTTGCCGGAGCCGCTCCAGCCTGCAAGGCCAATGACGCGCATGGCCCCTTATAGCAAAGCGCCCGGCGGGATGCCGCCGGGCGCGTTTCCGTAAGCAATAAGGAGAGAAGGCTATTCGGCCGGAGCCATTCTGCCCTTGGCGGAGGAGCCTGCCGTGCCCTTTTGGGCTTCTTCCTGCAGCCAGAGGCTGTGATGCTGCTTGGCCCAATTGACGTCGACGGTGCCCTCGCCCATCGCCTCGAAGGCGCCTTCCATGCCGATGGTGCCGATATAGATGTGACCGAACATGGCCGCCACGAACAGCACGGAGACCACGCCGTGAACGATCTGGGCGAGCTGCATGCCGTCGATGTTGGTGCCGTAGAACGGGAACATCAGCAGATAGCCGGTGACCGCAACCGCGGTACCGCCGAGCACGACGATCCAATAGATCAATTTCTGCCCGGCGTTGAAGCGCTCGGCCGGAGGATGATCTTTGCCCATGATGCCGCCGCCGCGCTTGAGCCATTCAGAGTCGACTTTGTTCGGGATGTTGCCGCCGACCCACATCAGAAAGATCGCGAACACGCCGATGGTGAAGGGGAAGCTGAGATAGTTGTGGCCGTATTTCGCCCACTGCGACCAATTGGCGAAGGCCTCGGGGCTCATCAGCGGCATCAGCAGCGATTTGCCGAAGGTGATGTTGAGCCCGGAAATGGCGAGCACGACGAAACAGGTGGCGGTCATCCAGTGGATCAGCCGCTCGAACGAGGTGAAGCGCACGATCTTGCGCCCGGATCGCCCATTCTCGATCTTGACCATGCCGCGCGTGAGATAGAACAGCACCAGCACCAGCAGCATGCCGAGGATGACGATGCCGCCGATCCAGCGCAGCGTTACCTGATGAAAATCCCGCCAATCGCGCCCGGCGGGCTGCTCCAGCACGCTCGCGCGGCTGTCGGGGATGGAGATGCGGCCCTGGATCCGGCTGAGTTCCTGGAGCAACTTCTGCTCCTGCACGGCGGCCGCCGACGGATTGACCGAACTCGGCTGCTGCGCGGCTGCCGGGCTCGTCAACGCGACCGCAAGCACGAGCGCGAATGCGGCGGCGATGAAGCGAATCTGCGCGAAAAGTTTCGCCATGGCATCTTCTCCCCTTATCGTTTCTTGTCAGCAAACCGGCGGTGCGAAGTTTATCCGCGCACCGCCGATGGAGATTATGAAGCGATCGACTCGCGATACGCGGTCTGCCAGCCCCAGGCGCCGGAGCCGTAGCCGCGCTTGGTCACGCGCTGCTTGTAGATCTGGGCGATGATTTCGCCATCGCCGGCCAGCAGCGACTTGGTCGAGCACATTTCCGCGCACAGCGGCAGTTTGCCTTGCGCCAGCCGGTTGGTGCCGTACTTATCGTACTCTTCCTTGGAGTTGTCCGCTTCCGGGCCGCCGGCGCAGAAGGTGCACTTGTCCATCTTGCCGCGCGAGCCGAAGTTGCCGACCTTGGGATATTGCGGCGCGCCGAACGGGCACGCATAGAAGCAATATCCGCAGCCGATGCAGAGGTCCTTGGAGTGCAGGACCACGCCGTCGGCGGTCGTGTAGAAGACGTTTGTAGGGCACACCGACGCGCATGGCGCATCGGTGCAGTGCATGCAGGCCATGGAGATCGACCGTTCGCCCGGCTTGCCGTCATTGATGGTGACGACGCGCCGGCGGTTGATGCCCCAAGGCACCTCATGCTCGTTCTTGCAGGCGGTGACGCAAGCGTTGCACTCGCTGCAACGATCGGCGTCGCAGAGAAATTTCATACGTGCCATGGTCGTTGCTCCTTACGCCGCTCTGATCTGACAGAGGGTGGCTTTGGGTTCTTGCATACCCGTGACCGGGTCGTAGCCGTAGGTGGTCAGCGTGTTCATGCTTTCGCCGAGCACGACGGGATCGGCGCCCTTGGGATATTTGCTGCGCTGATCGACACCCTGGAACCAGCCGGCGAAGTGGAACGGACACCAGCTGACACCCTTGCCGACGCGTTCCGTCACCAGCGCTTTCATGCGGGCTTTCGAGTCGTTCTCGGCGCCCGTCACCCAGACCCAGGCACCGTCCTTGATGCCACGGTCGGACGCGTCCGCAGGATTGATCTCGATAAACATGTCCTGCTGCAACTCGGCCAGCCACTTGTTGGACCGGGTTTCTTCGCCGCCGCCTTCGTATTCGACCAGGCGGCCGGAGGTGAGGATGAGCGGGAACTGCTTGGCAATGCCCTTGTCCACCGCCGCCTTCTGCACCGAGAAGCCCATGTTCGGCACACGGAACTGCCTGGCGTCCGGCAGCGTTGGATACTTGGCGACGAGTTCCGGCCGCGGCGTGTAGATCGGTTCGCGGTGAACCGGGATGGCATCCGGCAGGCCGAAGGCATTCGCCCGCGCCTTGCCGTTGCCGTAGGGCGTGCAGCCGTGCTCGATCGCAACACGCTGGATGCCGCCGGACAGGTCGATCGCCCATGACACCGCATCCGGAGTCGTCGGGTTGATCTTGTTGATCACTTCCATTTCGGCGGCGGTAAGGTCCTTGTCCCAGCCGAGCTTCTTCAGCACGCCCAGGGTGAACTCCGGATAACCGTCCTTGATTTCGGAGTCCTTCGAGTAGGAGCCGTTCGCCAGCAGGCTGACCGTGCGTTTCGTGCCGTCCGGCAATGTCTCCTCGCGCTCCACGCCGAAGCGCGGACGGAATGTGCCGCCGCCTTCCTTGATCGAAAGGTTGGAGTTGTAGAGCAGCGGCGTACCGGGATGCTTGAACTCCGGCTTGCCCCAGCACGGCCAGGGCAGCCCGTAATAGTCGCCCTTGGCAGGACCGGATGCCGCGCGCTGGGTAAGGACGTCGAAGTCCTTCTGGTTCTCCATGTGAAGCTTGAGCCGCTCCGGCGACTGACCGCAATAGCCGGTCGAAAATCCGCCGCGATTGATCTCGCGAAGGACGTCCTCAGCCACCGGCAGATTGTTCTCGACCTTGATGTTCTTGAACATCTTGTCTTCGAAGCCGAGCTTCTTGGCGAGCGCATACAAGACCTCAAGATCGTCTTTCGATTCGAAAATCGGCTTGACGATTTGTTCGCCCCACTGGATCGCGCGGTTGGACGAGGTGCGCGATCCTCTGGTTTCGTAGCTGGTCGCAATCGGCAGCAAGTAAGTACCGTTCTTGCGCTCGCCGAGCACGGCCCAAGTGGTCGGATGCGGATCGGCGACGACAAGCAGATCGAGTTTGTCGATGCCTTCCGCCGCCTTCGGCATGCGGGTCACGGTGTTGCCGCCGTGGCCCATGACCATCATGGCTTTCAGGTTGTCCTTCTGGGTCACCTGATCCTTCGCCAGTAGCGTCGCATCGAACCAGCGTGTGGACGGAATGCCCGCCGTATTCATCATCGCCGGAGTGTCGAAGCGCGACTTCAGCCACTCGAAGTCGGTCTCCCAGACGCGGCTCCAATGCCGCCATGCGCCTTCGACGAGACCGTAGTAGAGCGGCAAGGTCACGACATCGACGCCGAGGTCGGTAGCGCCCTGCACGTTGGTGTGGCCACGGAAGATGTTGGCGCCGGTGCCGGGCGCGCCGACATTGCCGGTGGCCAGGCACAGGATGCAGAAGGCGCGCACGTTGGCGGTGCCGACAGTGTGCTGGGTGGCGCCCATGCACCAGATCAGCGTCGCCGGCTTCTCAGTGGCGAATTTCTTGGCGACGAACTCAAGCTGCGCACCGGGAACTCCGGAGACGCGTTCGACTTCCTCCGGCGTCCACTTGGCGACTTCCTTGCGGATGTCGTCCATGCCGTAGACGCGCTGCTCGATGAACTTCTTGTCTTCCCAGCCGTTCTTGAAGATGTGATGCAAGATGCCGTAGATCACCGGAATGTCGGTGCCGGAGCGGAGGCGCACATATTCCGTCGCATGGGCGGCGGTGCGCGTCATGCGCGGATCGATGACGATCATGTTCGCCCGGTTGACTTCCTTGCCTTCCAGCACGTGCTGCAACGACACCGGATGCGCTTCTGCGGCATTGCTGCCCATGAAGACGATCGTCTTGGAGTTGCGGATGTCGGTGTAGCTGTTGGTCATCGCGCCGTAGCCCCAGGTATTGGCCACGCCGGCGACGGTGGTCGAATGGCAGATGCGCGCCTGATGGTCGCACGAGTTCGTGCCCCAGAACGCTGCGAATTTGCGGAACAGATAGGCGCCTTCGTTGGTGAACTTGGCGGAGCCGAGCCAATAGACCGATTCCGCTCCCGACTTCTGGCGAATCTCGTTGAGCTTGTCGCCGATCTCGTTGATAGCCACATCCCAGGAAATCCTGGTCCATTGGCCGTTCACCAGTTTCACAGGATAGCGCAGGCGGCGGTCGCCATGCACCAGTTCGCGCGTCGCTGAACCCTTGGCGCAATGCGAGCCGCGGCTGATCGGCGAATCCCAACCGGGTTCCTGACCCAGCCACACGCCGTTCGACACCTCACCGATGACGGTGCAGCCGACCGAGCAGTGCGTGCAGATGTTTTTACGGATGGTGACCGCCGCACCCTTGGCGGGCGGAGCGCCGGCTTCGGCTTTGCGCACGCTGGCAAGCGGCAGTGCGCCCAGCGCTGCAAGACCGCCGGCGGCAAGGCCGGAGCGGCGCAGGAATGTGCGGCGATCGAAACCGCCGCCCGATTGATCGGCGAGCGCGGTCGCGAGCGAGCCGCGGCGTGCCTGGCGTTCTGTTCTTTTGATTAGCACAGGTGGCCTCCCTCAGCCCAGATAACGGTTGACGCGATAGAAGCTTTTGACGTGGTCGGTTTCTTTGTAGCGGGCCTTGCGTTTTTCGTCGTTGCTCTCGGTATCGGCCAGCGCCTCGCCGGCCACCGGAGCAGCCGCAGCTATTGCGGCGCCAGCGCCAATGGCGCGAAGGAAGTCACGACGGCCAACCGTCGTCTTGTCCTTTGTTTTCATCGCGATTCCCTCCTTGATATCTCCGCGGCCCGATCAGTCGGACATCGCGAAGGCTTCTGTTTCTATTTCCATGAAGACCCGCCCGAGATTGCCAACCCGGCGGTAGAACTGCGCGGTTTCGGAGCGTTCGAGATCGGCAAACATACGGCCGATCCACGGCGCCAAATGCTTCTCGAACAGTTGCCGGTCGGTGCCAGCCGGGGCCGGGAAGCGGCCGCCGGCGACCGCCGCCATGATCTCGCACAGCGTCGCGGCGTGATCCTCCGGCTCGTGATTGCCGTCGACGCGCTCGATGCCGAGCGGCGCGAGATCCTCGCGCAGCCGCGACAGCGGCCGTTCGTGCAGAAATCCCGTGAGATAATAAGACGCGTAAGGGAGAATTTCCCCGCGCCCGAGCCCGATGAAGAGATCGAAATATTCCCGCTCGACGCGCTCGAGGCTGGTGTCGCTCGCCGCTTCAGCGAGCGCGATATGGGCAAGCCCGAGCGGCGAGGCATCGCCGCCGAGACGGGAAAGCCGCGCCAGCAAGTCCGCGTCGGGCGCGCGCCAGGAGGCGCTGCCGGCGCAGGATGACG
>CAMDEB010000265.1 GCA_945893085.1 Rhodoplanes serenus
CATGGCCGGCGTGCAGGTGCGACTCGTCCGCAACCTCGAGGCTTTGCGGCGCGAAAGCCCCTGTCAACTTTTCGGTGATGATATCCCTGACCGGCATGGCGTCTGCCTACGAGAGACCCGCGAACGGGTCAACTCGCTGATGGTTCGCAAACCTGGAAAACGCATCTGTCAAGACTTGAAGGTCGGACGCTTCAGTCCGCATAATGATCGGTCATGAAATTCGACTCACCTCTGTACGACCGCATCCGGGTCAAGCCCGGCGAGGACCGCCGGCCGCGCAGCGATGCGCCGACCTGCGATTGGAAGGGGTGCAGCCAGACGGCGTCGCATCGCGCGCCCAAGGGCCGGCTGCGCGAGAACGAATATTGGCGGTTCTGCCTCGAGCATGCGCGTGAGTACAACCACTCGTACAATTTCTTCGCCGGCATGAGCGACGACGCGGTCCTGAAGTATCAGAAGGACGCTATCACCGGCCACCGTCCGACCTGGAAGATGGGCACCGGCAATCGCCCGGCCGGGGCGAACGCCGCCGACGCCAACGATCCGTTCAACGTGTTCCGCGAGTTCCGCGGCGGCTCGGGCTGGCGGCCGCAGCAGGAGCGGGTCGAGCCGACGCGCACCATCCGCAATGCCGAGCGCAAGGCGCTCAACACCCTCGGTCTCGACGTGGAGGCCACCGCCGTCGAGATCAAGGCGCGGTTCAAGCTGCTGGTGAAGCGCCATCATCCCGACGCCAACGGCGGCGATCGCGCCTACGAGGACAAGCTGCGCGAAATCATTCAGGCTTATAACTATCTGAAGTCCGTCAACTTCGGCTGACGGCTGCCGCGGCGACCGGCTTTGCGGCCGGGCGGATCAGGATCGCTGCCGCCGCGACCAGTTCCAGCACGATGCAGAATGCGATCGATGCGGTGTAGCCGCCGGTCCAATCGCGCATCAAGCCGAGCAGTCCGGGCCCGAACACGCAGGTGAACTGCCCGATCGCCGTCGACAGCCCGACCAGCATGCCGAACGCCGGCGCCTCGAACTCGCGCTGAATGATCAGCGCCGGCAGCATGATGACGTTGCCGATCGAAAGCCCGAACATCGCGCAGGCGGCGAACAGCGCCACGGCGTTCGTTGTCTGCGTCATCGTCAGCAGCGCCGCGGCCTGGGTCAGCACCGACAGCGCCGTGAACAGGCGCATGTCGAGGCGCGGGCTGAAGATGCCGAGCGCGATCCGGCCGAGGATCGCGGTGACGGCCATGACCGCGACCGCCAGTCCGGCATGGATGCGTCCGATGGACGGTTCGAGATACGCGATCTGGTGCACGAAGAAGCCGATCTGCGCCATCAGCGCCAGCGCGAACGGTCCCGCGACGCTCCAGAACGCCCCGTCGCGCAACGCGCGTGAGCGCGTCCAGGCCGCCGCCGCGACATCGACCGATGCACGAAGCGATGCGGCGCCGACGCGTGCCGCCGGCCGGTCGATCCAGGCGGCGACGAACGGGATCACCGTCAGCGCCATGATCGCCGCGGCGCCGGTCATCGCCGCGCGAAATCCGAACCGCTCGATGGCGAACACCAGCGCCGACGTGATCAGGATGCCGCCGACGCTCGCACCGCTCAGCGCCAGGCTGATCGCCAGCCCGCGCCGATGGTCGAACCACAGCCCGATGACGTTGGAGATCGCGCCGGTGTGCAGCGCCACCACGCCGAACGCGAGCAGCAGGTACACGGCATAGAGCTGCCACGGCGCAGCGACCTGCGCGAGCAGCAGCACGGCGGTGGCGACGCAGCCGACGCCGGTCAGCATGACCCGCCGCGGTCCGAACCGCGCCATCGCGTCGCTGATGAACACGACCAGCGTGGCGCTCACCAGGTAGTAGGCCGAGGCGCCGCCGGAAATCAGCGATGCCGGCCAGCCGTGCAGGCGCTGCAGCTCGGCCAGATAGACGCCGTGGCCGTAGAGCCCAAAACCCCAGCAGAACACCGCGACGATGAAGCAGGCGGCGACGACGCGCCAGCCGGCGTAGCGCGGCGACGATTCGTCGGCCTCGATGGTGGCGTCGGGAGCCTGCACGACTCAAGCCCTCGCGGCGAAGGCGTCGACCTCGAGCAGGAACTCCGGCCGCACCAGGGCGGAAACCGTCAGCAGCATGGAGGCCGGCTGCGCGCCGCCGAGGAAGCGGGAACGGACTTTCACGTAAGCGGGAATGTCGGCGGCATTCACCAGATAGTGCGTGACCTTCACCAGGTCGTGGACCGTCATGTCGGCGCGTTCGAGCATGCTGACGATATGGCGCCACGCCAGTTCGGCCTGGCCGGCGATGTCCTTCGGCAAGCTCCCGTCCAACGCCAGGCCGGGGGTGCCGCTGGTCACCAGCCAGCGCGCGTTCGCAGGCACTTCGAGGGCGTCGCTGTAGGCGCCGATCTGCCGCGCGATACCGATGTCGTGAATCGTGTTCGCCATGCCCGTCACTCCTCCATTGCAGACTTCTGTCGCGCGACGTAGCACGTTGACACCGATCCATACTTCGGGAATCATCAAACCATGAAAGAAGGCCCCGACGTCTCCATCATCGCCGCCCTGATCGGCAATCCGGCCTGCGCCAACATGCTGATGGCGCTGATGCCGGGGCCGGCGCTGACCGCAACCGAGCTCGCGCAGGAGGCCGGGCTGACGCTTTCGACGGTGAGCGGCCATCTCGGCAAGCTGGAGAAGGCCGGCCTGGTCGCCATCGAGCGCCAGGGCCGGCACCGTTATTTCCGTCTCGCCGATCGGGACGTGGCGATCGCGCTCGAAGGGCTGATGCCGGTCGCGGCGCGCGCCGGCCACATGCGCGTCCGCACCGGCCCGCGCGATCCCGAGCTGCGCCGGGCGCGCTCCTGCTACGATCATCTCGCCGGCGATCTGGCGGTGACGATGTACGACCGTTTCATCGAGCGCCGGCTGCTGGCGCGCCGCGGCGACGCGCTCCGGGTGACGGAAGGTGGCCGGCGCTTCTTCGCCAAGTCCGGCATCGACCTCGATGCGCTGGAGCAGGAGAAGCGGGAACTCTGCCGGCCCTGCCTCGATTGGAGCGAGCGCCGCAGCCATCTCAGCGGCACGCTGGGCGCGGCGATTTTCGAGCATGTCCTGGCGCGGCGGTGGGCCGCCCGGGAGCCGAAATCGCGGGTGGTGCGGTTTTCCGCCGCCGGGGAGCAGAAGATGCGAGCCTGGTTTTCCCGCTAGTCCGGGGCCGGGCCGTTGTGGGCCAAATCCCCTAGCTCGCTGATATCTCTGCATTTTAGCTATGCGCAGGCCGGCTTTCGCAGCGCATTGGCTTTCTGCTAGGTTGCCCCCACATCCAGCCTAAACCCGGCAAGAGTCGCGGCCCCGCGCCGTTCCGGGGGCACGGAGACGCAATGGCAACCGCAGTTCAAGAATCACCCGCACTGCCCGACATGAAGGTGTCGGTGCGGCAGCTTTTCGGCATCGACAGCGACATGGAAGTGCCGGCCTATTCCAAGCCCGACGACCATGTTCCGGACGTCGATCCGGATTACCGGTTCGACCGCGCCACCACGCTCGCGATCCTCGCCGGCTTCGCCCACAACCGCCGCGTCATCGTCTCCGGCTACCACGGCACCGGCAAGTCGACGCACATCGAGCAGGTGGCGTCGCGGCTGAACTGGCCGTGCGTGCGCGTCAACCTCGACAGCCACATCAGCCGTATCGACCTGATCGGTAAGGACGCAATCGTCATCAAGGACGGACTGCAGGTGACGGAATTCCGCGACGGAATTCTGCCGTGGGCCTACCAGAACAACGTCGCGCTCTGCTTCGACGAATACGACGCCGGCCGCCCGGACGTGATGTTCGTGATCCAGCGCGTGCTGGAATCGTCGGGCCGGCTGACGCTGCTCGACCAGAGCCGGGTGATCCGGCCGCATCCGGCGTTCCGGCTGTTCGCGACCGCGAACACGATCGGGTTGGGCGACACGTCGGGTCTCTATCACGGCACCCAGCAGATCAACCAGGCGCAGATGGACCGCTGGTCGATCGTCACCACGCTGAACTATCTGCCGCACGACAACGAGGTCGAGATCGTGCTCGCCAAGGCGAAGCACTACCGCACCGACGAGGGCCGCGACATCATCAACAAGATGGTGCGGGTGGCGGACCTGACGCGGAATGCCTTCATCAACGGCGACATCTCCACGGTGATGAGCCCGCGCACCGTCATCATCTGGGCCGAGAACTCCGACATCTTCAAGGACGTCGGCTTCGCGTTCCGGCTGACCTTCCTCAACAAGTGCGACGAGCTCGAGCGGCCGATCGTCGCCGAGTTCTATCAGCGCTGCTTCGGCGTCGAGCTGCCCGAGTCGTCGGTGAACGTGGCGTTGAGTTAAGGAACAGGTGTCATGCGCGGGCTTGACCCGCGCATCCATCATCTTCGCGAAGAAGATGGATTGCCGGGTCATAAGGCGAACGAAGTGACGCCGTCTTCGACGGCTATGCCCGGCAATGACAGAAGAGAAAGCTCGCTCGATGTCCTCGAACAGCAAATCCAAGCCCCCGGCGAAGGAATCGCCGACCGAGCCGTTCAAGCGGGCGGTCACCGGCTGCCTGCGCGCGATCGCGCGCAAGTCCGAGCTTGAGGTTACCTACGCCGCCGAGCGGCCGGGCCTGATCAGCGGCAAGGTGCGGCTGCCGGAGCCGCCGCGCAAGCTGACCCGCCAGGAGGCCGCGATCGTGCGCGGTCATGCCGATTCGATCGCGCTCAAGCTCGCCTGTCACGATCCGGCGGTGCATCGCCGCCTGATCCCCGGCGGCCAGCAGGCGCGCGCGGTGTTCGAGGCGGTCGAGCAGGCCCGCGTCGAGGCGATCGGCGCGCGGCGCATGGTGGGCGTTTCGAACAATCTCGGCGCCATGCTCGACGACAAGTTTCATCGCGGCAAGTTCGACGAGATCTCCGACCGCGCCGACGCGCCGATCGAGGACGCGCTCGCGATGATGGTGCGCGAGCGGCTGACCGGCGAGGCGCCGCCGGCGGCGGCGAAGAAGCTGGTCGATCTGTGGCGGCCGTTCATCGAGGAGCGCGCCGGGCGCAGTCTCGACGGGCTCGGGCGGGTGCTCGACGACCAGCGCAAGTTCGGCGACGCCGTGCACGACCTGCTCGAGTCGCTCGACATGGGCGAGGACCGTTCCTCCTCCGAAGAGGAGGAAGACGGCGAGCAGGGCGACCAGGATCGCAAGAAGGACGAGACCGGCGAGAAGGGCGAGGCCTCCGACTCCGAGGATCAGGAGAAGATGAGCCTCGAAGAGACCGAGGCCTCCGCCGACGCCGCCGAAAGCGACGAGGAATCCACCGACGCGCCGGCCTCCGATCTCGCCGACGACGCCGAGATGGGCGACGCCGAGACCTCGGCCGAGCCGTGGCGGCCGCGCGGCCGCGCCAACGAGCCGCGCGGGCCGGACTACCGGCCGTTCACCGCGCGCTTCGACGAGACCGTGCCGGCCGAGGAGCTGTGCGAGCCGGAGGAGCTCGACCGGCTGCGCGGCTATCTCGACAAGCAGCTTTCGCATTTGCAGGGCGTGGTGGCGCGGCTCGCCAACCGGCTGCAGCGCCGGCTGATGGCGCAGCAGAACCGCGCCTGGGAGTTCGACCTCGAAGAGGGCATGCTCGACCCGTCGCGGCTCACCCGCATCATCATCGACCCGATGCACCCGCTGTCGTTCAAGCACGAGAAGGACACCAGCTTCCGCGACACCGTGGTGACGCTGTTGCTCGACAACTCCGGCTCGATGCGCGGCCGTCCGATCACGGTGGCGGCGACCTGCGCCGACATCCTGGCGCGCACGCTGGAGCGCTGCGGCGTCAAGGTCGAGATCCTCGGCTTCACCACCCGGGCCTGGAAGGGCGGGCAGTCGCGCGAGTCCTGGCTCGCCGCCGGCAAGACGCCGAACCCGGGCCGGCTCAACGACCTGCGCCACATCATCTACAAGTCGGCCGACGCGCCGTGGCGGCGCGCCCGCAAGAATCTCGGCCTGATGATGCGCGAGGGCCTGCTGAAGGAGAACATCGACGGCGAGGCGCTCGACTGGGCGCACAAGCGCCTGCTCGCCCGCACCGAGCAGCGGCGGATTTTGATGATGATCTCGGACGGCGCGCCGGTCGACGATTCGACGCTGTCGGTCAATCCCGGCAACTACCTCGAACGCCACCTGCGCTGGGTGATCGAGGACATCGAGACCCGCTCGCCGGTCGAGCTGATCGCCATCGGCATCGGCCATGACGTGACGCGCTATTACCACCGTGCCGTCTCCATCGTGGACGCCGAGGAACTCGGCGGCACCATGATGAAAAAACTCACCGAACTGTTCGACGAAAACGCCGAAGCCGCCTGGGCCCGCGCCTCAAGCGAACGCGCCGCGATGGTGTTGTGAGGGTGGGGGGTCGTTAAGTTAAGGAAGGCCA
>CAMDEB010000266.1 GCA_945893085.1 Rhodoplanes serenus
GATCAGGCCGGACAGCGCTCCGACGACCGATCCGATCTGCAACGCGGTGCGGCGGCCGTGCGTCCGCGACAGCAAACCGATCGGCACCGTGCCGAGCCACATGCCGAACACCATGACCGAGATCGGCAACGTCGCCAGGCCTTTGTCGGGCGCGATCATCGATCCGATGATCCCGGCGGTGGCCACGATCACGGTGTTGTTGCCGCCGGCCAACGCCTGCGCGACCGCCAGCACCAGCGCATTGCGCTTGGCGAGACGGTCGTCGCTGACGAAGCTGGTGGGTTCGGCGATCGCCGACATTCAACGAATCCTGACGCAAAGGCGCCGTTTTACAGAGGCACCCGCGGGATGGCCACTGCCGCGGACGCAGGTCAGAAGTGCAGCGCCCCTGGGTGCCGGACCACGACATTGCGGGCCTCGGCCGGCGCAAGCGCGCCAATCTGACCCAGCGCGGACTGCAACTCGTCGATCAGCAGGTCGATGACATGTCCCGGGCCATCGGCGCCGAGCGCGCCTAAACCCCACAGGAATGCCTTGCCGGCCAACGCCGCCGACGCACCGAGCGCCAAGGCACGAGCCACATCGGTGCCGCTGCGGACGCCGGAGTCCATCAGGACGGTGGCGCGGCTGCCGACCGCCTTGACGATCGCAGGCACGCAATCGATCGGCGCCGGCAAAGCTTCGATCTGGCGGCCGCCGTGGTTCGACACCAGAATGCCGTCGACGCCGATCGCCACCGCCTTCTCGGCGTCGGCCGGATGCAGGATGCCCTTGACCACCATCGGGCGCTTCCACTTGTCGCGATAGCGCGCCACCTCGTCCCACGAAAACGCGCCGCCCATCTCGGTGCGGGCAAAGCAGATGGTGTCGTTGAGGCCCGCGTTCGGGCCGGCGTAGGGCTGGATGTTGGCGAAGCGCGGCAGATTGTTGCTCAGCATCGCCACGCCCCAGCCGGGGCACTTGAACATGCCCGCAACCATGCGCCAATCCGGCTTGAACACGCCGCCGCCGCCCAGGCCGACCTTGACCTCGCGCGAGCGCACGGTGCGCACCGGCACATCGAGGGTCAGCATCAGCACATGCACGCCGGCCTCGTCGGCCCGCCGCACCAGATCGAAGCCGATGGCATGGTTGTTGTTGGCGAAGCGATACAGTTGCAACCACATCACGTCGGGCGCGATCTTGGCGACCTCTTCGATCGTGGCGCCGCCAGCAACGCCGAGCGTGTAGGGAACCTTCGCCCGTTGCGCGGCGCGCGCCAGCAGCTTGTCGGCGCCCGGCCAAACCACGATCGGGCTGCCCATCGGAGCCACGCCAAGCGGAGCGGAATAGCGCCGCCCGAACAACTCCACACCCACCGGCGGAAGTTTCGGCATGACGCCGTAGCGCGGGATCAGCTCGACCGCGTCGAGCGCCGCCCAGTTGTGCTTGATGCCGGTGTCGTCGCCCGCGCCGCCGTCGCCGTATTCATAGGCGAAATGCGGCAGCCGGCGTGCCGCCCCGCGGCGCAGATCGTAGATCGTCGGAAACCAGCGCTGGTGCTTCATGAAATTCGGGCTCCGGGTCGCACCCGGATTGGCAGCCGCGATGGCCGTGATGTCGTGCATGGAATTCCCTCACCCTGTGCCGGCCACTATAGCGCGGCCGGAGCGTTCAAAAATGGCTGAATGAGCCGCGCGCGAATTTCATCGGCTTGCCGTCCGGTCGGAGAAAGCGGGTCTCCTTCCCCGCCACCACCCGGCCCAAGGCGGACACCGGCACGCCCGCGGCCTTCGCCGCGGCGCGAAATGTCGCGAGCTTCCCTGGCGGCACGGTCGCGACGATCTCGTAGTCGTCGCCGCCGGTGAGAATGCTCTCGATCAGCTTCGGCTCGGCCGAAAGCGCTGCTCGCGCCGCGGCCGACAGCGGCACGCGCGCGACCTCGACTTCGGCGGCGACGCCCGAGGCGGCGCACAGCTTGGTCAGATCGCCCACCAGTCCGTCGGACACATCCATGGCGGCGGAGGCGTGGGTGCGAATGACTTCAGCAAGCGCATTGCGCGGCTCGGGAACCAAATAGCGCGCAGCGAGATGGGCACGCTGCTTCGTTGCAAGCTTCCAGCGCCGGGCGGTTGCCGGCTGAAGCCGCAGTTTGAGGCCGAGCGCCGCGTCGCCGATCGTGCCGGTGACGACAACATGGTCGCCGACCTTGGCGCCGGTCCGGCGCACCATGGTGCCTGCGGGCAGCGTGCCGAAGGCGGCAACGGAGATCATCACCGGGCCCTTGGTCCGCACGGTGTCGCCGCCGAGCAGCGGGCAGCCGTAACGCTTGGCATCGGCGCTGAGGCCCCGCGCAAAGGATTTCAGCCAATTTTCATTGACGCTCTTCGGCAGCGCCAGCGACAGCAGAAAGCCTGCCGGTTGCGCGCCCTTGGCAGCGAGATCGGAGAGATTGACGCGCAGTGCCTTGCGCGCCACCGCGTCCGGCGGATCGTCCGGAAAATAATGCTCGCCGCCGACAATGGCGTCGACCGTGAGCACCAATTCATGTCCAGGAGGCGTGCCGAGCACGGCCGCATCGTCGACCAGTCCAAAAGCGCCGGGATGGCGCGCGATCGGCTTGAAATGGCGCGCGATCAGGCGGTCCTCAGCGGATTGGCTTTGCGGCTTCTTTGCAGCCACGTCGGTCACCCGCCCGCGCGGTCGAACTCGGCCGCGCGCATCTGCCGCGCCAATTGATCGAGCACGGCGTTGACCATGCCGGTCTCATCCTTCTCCACGAAGGCGTGGGCGACGTCGACATATTCGGACACGATCACGCGGGCGGGAATGTCGCGCCGCTTGTCGAGTTCATAGGCGCCGGCACGCATGATCGCCCGCAGCACGGTCTCGATGCGCTTGAGCGGCCAGCCTTTCGCAAGCGCCGTGTCGATTAGCGGATCGAGCGTGCGCTGCTCGGCGACCACGCCGCCGACCACGTCGCGAAAGAACGCGGCCTCGGCCGGCAGGTATTGCTCGCCCTCGACCTCGCGACCGATCCAGTGGCTTTCGAACTCGGCGAGAATCTCGTGCAGCGGCGTCGCCGCGAGATCCATCTGGTAAAGCGCCTGCACCGCGGCGAGGCGCGCGGCGCCGCGGCGGTTGGCGCGGCGTCCCTCGTTCACTGCGGGGGCTCGGGCCATGACCTACTTGGCCAGAATGCGCTGAAGGCGGACAAGCTCGAGCGCCGCGCGCGCCGCGTCGCCGCCCTTGTCACCCTCCTCCGGGCGCGCACGCGCCCAGGCCTGGGCGTCGTTGTCCACGGTGAGGATGCCGTTGCCGATCGGGAACCGCCACGCGACCGAGAGGTCCATCAATGCGCGCGCGGATTCCTGCGACACGATCTCGAAATGCAAGGTCTCGCCGCGGATCACGCAGCCGAGCGCGACCGCGCCGTCATAAGGCTGCTCCCGGCGCTCGCCGGCCTCGACCGCCATGGCGATGGCCGTGGTGATCTCCAACGCACCTGGGACCGTGATGCGGTCCCACGCGACACCTGCGCCGTCGAGCACCTGCGCCGCGCCCGTCAGCAAGGCATCGGCGATATCATCGTAAAAGCGCGACTCCACCACGAGGATGCGCGCCTTCAACTTACGTTCTTTGCGCCGCTTGCGCTGCGGTGCGGCCATGGGCACGTCTCCGTTGCCGCGTCAGTAGCAAGCGGGGTGCCCAGGAACAAGGGGCGTCACTTGGTCTCAATCAGCCGCGCCGCGTAGCGCGCCATCAGGTCCACTTCAAGGTTGAGCCTCTCGCCCGTCTTGGTCGCGCCGAGGGTCGTAACCTGCAAGGTATGCGGGATGATCAGCACCGAGAAGGTATCGCCCGCGACCTCGTTAACCGTGAGCGAGATGCCGTCGAGCGTGACCGAGCCTTTTTGCGCGACGAACCGCATGATGGCGCTGCGCGCGCGCAGCGTCAGCTTCGCCATGTCCGGAAGGTCCTGGCGCGCGACCAGCTCGGCGATGCCGTCGGCATGGCCGGCGACGATGTGGCCGCCAAGCTCGTCACCGATTTTGAGAGCCCGTTCGAGATTAAGGCGGCTGCCCTCGCGCCACCGGCCGGCGGTGGTCACGGCGAGCGTCTCGGCTGCGGTGTCGACCGCAAACCAGGTGCGGCCTTTGTCCTCGCCGGTTTCCACCACCGTCAGGCAGACGCCGGAGCACGAGATCGATGCGCCGAGCGCAATCGACGCGCGTTCGTAGGCGCAGGCAATCCTGAGCCGGCGCAGTCCCTCCGCGCGCAGCGTCACCGCCAAGACTTCACCGACGTCGGTGACGATACCCGTGAACATTCCTTACACCCGCTCGTAAAGCTCGACAGTATCGCGGCCGACGGTTTCCGTTGCGAGCGATTTCAGCCGCGGCGACTGGGTGAGCGCGGTGAGTGGCAGCCCTTCGAGCGCGTCGATGGCGTCGGCGCCCAGGACATTCGGCGAACGGAACAGCGCCGCCTCGTCCACCAGGTCGGCTTTCAGGAACTCAGACGCAACCGTCGGACCGCCTTCCACCATCAATCGCGTGATGCCGCGTTCGGCAAGGACCTTCATGATCTGCGCAAGGTCGAGCCGTCCGTCCTTACCCTCAACGCGGAACACCTCGACGCCCTTCGATCGAATGATCTCTTCCGACAGGGCGGATGGCGCGGCCGTGGTGAAGATCCAGGTCGGGGTCTCGCGCGCGGTCGACACCAGCGCGGTCGCCAGCGGAATCCGCAGCTTCGTATCGAGCACGACGCGGACCGGCGAATGACCGGCCATACCCGGCAGCCGGCAGGTCAGCACCGGATCGTCGGACAAGGCCGTGCCGATGCCGACCAGGATGGCGTCGGCTTCGGCGCGCATCATGTGCACGCGAAGCCGCGCGTCGTCGCCGGTGACCCCGACCGGCTTGCGCCCGGCGGCGCCCGCCTTGCCGTCGGCCGACACCGCGAGCTTGAGCAGCACCTGCGGCCGTCCCTCGCGCATGCGCCGGAAATGCCCGGCGTGGGTCCGGCGCGCCTCATCGGCCCCGAGCCCGACCTCGACCGATACGCCGCGCTCCTTGAGCCGTGTGTGGCCCTGCCCGGCGACGTCTGGATTGGGGTCGTCGAGCGAGGACACCACCCGGACGATACCGGCGCGGACGATGGCGTCGGCGCACGGCGGGGTCTTGCCGTGATGCGAGCACGGCTCGAGCGTCACGTACATCGTGGCGCCGCGCGCGGCTTTGCCGGCGCGCTTGAGCGCCTCGGTTTCGGCGTGCGGCCGGCCGCCAGCTTGCGTCCAGCCGCGGCCCAAGATCACGCCGTCCTTGACGATCACCGCGCCGACTGCCGGATTGGGCCAAGTGCGGCCGAGGCCGCGGCGGCCCAGCGTCAAGGCAAGCTGCATGAAACGTTGGTCGTGCGCCGGGTCGATCCCCACGATCGGCGCGGCGGCGCTCATTTTAGCGCGCTGGCGGGCGGCTTGGCTTCGTCCTCGCCGGACAGCTCCGCGAGCGCCTGCTCGAAGTCCTTGGGCTCGCGGAAATTCCGGTACACCGAGGCAAAGCGCACGTAGGCGACGTCGTCGAGCGTGCGCAGGTGCTCCATCACGATCTCGCCGATGGCCTCCGAGGAGACTTCGCTTTCGCCGAGGCTTTCGAGCTCGCGAACGATCTTCGACACCATCTGCTCGACCCGTTCGGCCTCGACCGGCCGCTTGCGCAGCGCGATCGAAAGCGAGCGCATCAGCTTGTCGCGGTCGAACGGCACCCGCCGGCCGTTGCGCTTCATCACCACGAGCTCGCGCAACTGCACGCGCTCGAAGGTGGTGAAGCGGAAATTGCAGGCCAGGCAGACACGGCGGCGGCGGATCGCGGCCGAATTCTCGGTCGGCCGCGAATCCTTGACCTGGGTGTCGAGACTGGCGCAGCTCGGGCAGCGCATTCTTCCCCCTAGTCCGGGTAGATCGGGAACCTGGAAATCAGCCGCTTCACCTTCTCGCGCACGGCGGCCTCGACCGCCGCATCCTCCTCGACGCCCTTCTGCGACAGCGCGTCGAGCACCTCGACGATCAGCTCGCCGATGTGGCGGAATTCGGCGATGCCGAAGCCGCGCGACGTGCCGGCCGGCGTGCCGAGCCGGATGCCCGAGGTCACCATGGGCTTTTCCGGATCGAACGGAATGCCGTTCTTGTTGCAGGTGATGTGGGCGCGGCCGAGCGCCACGTCGGCCACCTTGCCGGTCAGACGCTTGGGCCGCAGGTCGACCAGCATCAGGTGGGTGTCGGTGCCGCCGGAGACGATGTCGAGGCCTTTGTTCTTAAGGACTTCGGCCAAGGCCTTCGCGTTGTCCGCGACATTCTTCGCGTAAGTCTTGAACGACGGATGCAGCGCCTCGCCGAACGCCACAGCCTTGGCCGCGATCACATGCATCAGCGGGCCGCCCTGCATTCCCGG
>CAMDEB010000267.1 GCA_945893085.1 Rhodoplanes serenus
CCAGGAAGGTCAGCGTCCGCCAATGACCTTGCGGTATCTTGGCCAAAAGCTTGTGCCCGCAAGGGGCCCAGCCCCGCAGGCGCGTCATGTTGGTCTTGGCCCAGGTCTCGTCAATGAAGATCAGACGCGTCGGATCAAACCGGCCTTGACCACCAGATCGATGATGAGAAACGGCAGGAACAGCAGGAAGCCGATCTCGAACGCGCGTTTGAGCTCGGAGATCATGAAGGCCGGAATCGGGATGCGGAGCGAGATTTCCTCCGGCTGCGCCGGCACCGGCAATTGCGAGAGATCGTTGAACAGCTTCAAATCCTTATCGCGCACGTTCTTGAGCATAAAGCCGCGAAACGGCACCGACGCGCGCTCGAACGCCTGCTCGGTGTTGATCTCGTTGGCGAGCAGCGGCTTCACGCCGACGTCGTAGGCGCGCTCGAACACCGGACCCATCACGAAGGCGGTGAGAAACAGCGCCAGCGACACGATCACCGCATTGGGCGGCGCCGTGGCGGTGCCGAGCGCGGTGCGCAGCAGCGACAGCACGACCACGATCCGCGTGAACGAGGTCATCATGATTAGGATCGAGGGCGCGAGCGACAGCACGGTGAGCAGCGCGATCAACTGGATCACGCGCTCGGTCAGGCCGGTGCCCTGGCCGAAATTGATGCTGACGTCTTGGGCGTGTGCGGGAACTGCGAGGAGAAGCACTATCACCGCCGCCGTCGTGAGACGGACGCAGGCGGCGAACGTGCGTGCGGTCACATCTTGCCCGACGGACGGCCTAACAAACTCGCCATCTCCTGTTCGATGCTTTCGTAGGGCGTTTTCGATTGTGCGCTCGCCGACGTGCTCTTGGGCTGCGCGGCGGCCTGCTGTTCGGGTTTCGGCTCGGCGCGCTTGCCCTTGTTGGGCGTGGCCGCAGGCGCACGCGCGGCTGGCGCCTCCGGCGCGGGCTTGGCCGCCTCGCCGTTCTGCGGCGTCGGCCGGCGCAAGGCGGCTTCGAGCCGATGCGCCATGTCGGCGAGGTTCTGGTCGGCGGCGGGGCTGGCGGCGGCTGCCGGTGCTGGTTGTGGTGCCGGCGCACGCGCCGTCTCGGCCGCGGGCTGACGCGCGGCGGCCGGCGTGGCCGCGGGACGCGACAGGTCGGCGGCAAGCCCGGCAAACGGGTCGGCGGTGCGGGGCGGGCGGGCCGCCGGGGTTGCGGCGGCGGCACGCGGTTCGGGAGGTGGCGCCTCATCGGCGGCGCGGGCACGCTCCGGACGCACGATCGGCGCCGGCACGGGCGCCGGGGCGATGGCGGGCTCGGGTTGCAGCGGCCAAGGCGTCGGGTCGGGCAGCGCCATCGCGCGCGGCAGGGCGTCGGTCGCGCCGGCGCGGGCCGGGGTCTCTCGCGCCGCCGCGCCGGAGCGCACGATATTGGTTTCGACCACGACATCGGACGGTCCGCCGACCATCAAAAGATGTTCGACGTTGTCGCGACGAATGATGATGAGCTTGCGCCTGCCGTCGACCGCGGCGGAGTCGATCACCGCGAGCCGCGGTTGTCGGCCGCGTGCCGCTGCTTCAAGCCGCGTCGCGCCGAAGCGGCGCACCACCCAGGTGGCGGCGCCAATCAGCGCGAGTACGACGACGAAGGCGACGATGAAGTTCACGGGGGTCGGTAGCTCCACGCCGAAGAGGCTGTTCATCCGAAGTCCCTTCGCGCTCCTCGCGCTTGGGCCCACCAGCGAGAATCGCCTGCCTGGTTAACGCCGGCGGCATTATTTGCCGCCACGAATATTAACAAAGAACTAACTTTGGGAGGCGAATTCAAGCACTTTCGCGCTTTCAGACCATTCGGTTGGTAAACGGCAGATTGATGGCAGACCCGCGCATTTGGCAGGTTTAACCGGTCATTAACCATACACCCGGCAAAGTCTGCCGACCTGGGGCCAGGACTTTCACTGGTCCCGGGCGGAGGCGCGCCATGGCGATCACCGATCTTCCGCTTTTCGGCATGCTGCGCACCCGCATGCATTGGCACCAGGAGCGCCAGCGGCTGCTGGCTGAGAACGTTTCCAACGCGGACACGCCGAAGTTTCGGCCCAGCGATCTGGTGCCGCCACAATTCGACCGCCAGCAGGCGACGATCAGCCCGATCGGGCTCAACCGCACCGCAAGCAGCCATATCAGCGGGTCCGTTGCCAGCGGCGGATCGCAATTCCAGAACGCGCGGGCCGGCGGTTATGACGTCCGGCCGAGCGGCAACGCCGTCAACCTCGAGGACGAGATGCTCAAGGTGGCGTCGAACCAGATGGACTACCAGCAGGCCACCACGATCTACACGCGCAGCCTCAGCCTCATCAAGGCTGCGGTCGGCAAGCGCTGACGCAGGCAAGGAGAACGCCCGTGGATTTTCTGAAATCGATCGCGATCGCGGCGTCCGGGCTGCGCGCCCAGGCCGGCCGCATGCGCATCATCTCCGAGAACATCGCCAACGCCGATTCGACGGCGCCGAACCAAGGCGCGGAGCCCTACCGCCGCAAGATGGCGACCTTCAAAAGCGAAATGGACCGCACGCTCGAAGCGCAACTGGTCGCGCTCGGCCGGGTGCGGACCGATCAATCCGATTTCCGCCTCAAGCACGAGCCCGGCCATCCGGCGGCCGACGCCAACGGCAACGTGAAATATCCGAACGTCAATTCGCTGGTCGAGATGACCGACCTGCGCGAGGCGCAGCGCTCCTATGAGGCCAACATCAATGTCATCGGCGCGTCGCGCCGCATGATCCAGCGCACGATCGAGATTCTCCGATCCTGATTTGAAGGAACGATCCCATGCCATCTCCGATTGCCGCCGCCAATGCCTATGCCAGCCTCGCCAAGATCGGCGATGCCTCCGCGCTGACCAAGAGCATCGGTGGAGGCGCGGGGTCGGGCGGCCCCAATTTCGGCGCGCTGCTCAAGGACGCGATCGGCACGCTGGGCCAAACCGCGCGCAACGCGGACACCCAGACCCAGGCGATGGCCGCCGGCAAGTCCAACATCGTCGACGTGGTCACGGCGGTGGCCGAGACCGAGGTCGCGATCGACGCGCTGGTCTCGGTGCGTGACCGGGTGATCAACGCCTACGAAGAGATCATGAAGATGCCGATCTGAATGTCCTTCTCCTTGTGGAGAGTGGGAAACGTGGAACAGGAGAGCGGATGACCGGACCGGAAGTGCTCGACGTGGCGCGCGATGCGATCGTGACGCTGGTGCTGGTGGCGGCACCGCTGATGCTGGTCGGGCTCGCGGTCGGTGTCGCGATTTCGCTGTTCCAGGCGCTCACCCAGATCCAGGAAATGACGCTGGTCTTCGTGCCGAAGATACTGGCGATATTCGTCACCATGCTGCTGGCGTTGCCGTTCATGGCCGATGCGCTGCAAAGCCACATGGCGCAGCTCGCGGCGCGCATCATAGGCGGATGAGCTCGCAGAGGACACTCAAGTGACCATCGACGTCTCGTTCCTGCCGACGCTCGCCGCGGCGTTCCTGCTGGCGTTCGCGCGCATCGGGACGATGGTGATGCTGCTGCCGGGCCTGGGCGAGCTCAGCGTTCCGCTGCGGGTGCGCCTGACCGTCGCTCTGGTGCTGACCGCCGTGCTGCTGCCGCTGCATCGCAGCGCCTATGTGCTCGACCTGCGATCGTTCGGACCGGTGCTGCTCACGCTCGGCCAGGAGCTGCTGGTCGGCGCGGTGCTCGGTCTGGTCGCGCGGCTGACGATCTCGGCGCTGCAGGTCGCGGGCTCGGTCGTTGCCCAGCAGATGGGGCTCGGCTTCGTGACCGCGGTCGATCCGACCCAGGGCCAGCAGGGCATGATCGTCGGCAGCTTCCTCAGCATTCTCGGCATCACGCTTATTTTCGCCACCGACTTGCATCACCTGGTGATCGCGGCGCTCAACGACAGCTACACGCTGTTCAAGCCCGGCGAGATTCCGGTCATCGGCGACGTCGCGAGTCTGTTCTCACGCACAGTGACGTCGGCGTTTCGGATCGGCGTGCAGCTTGCGGCGCCGTTCCTGGTGTTCGGGCTGCTGTTCAATCTGGGGCTCGGCGTGCTGTCGCGGTTGATGCCGCAGATGCAGGTGTTCTTCGTCGGCATGCCGCTGTCGATCCTGGTCGGCTTCCTCATCCTGCTGCTGGTGGTCGGCGCGATGATGATGACCTTCTTCGACTACGTCGAAGGCGTGCTGCGCGAACTCGCGCCGCATTCGTGAGGTCGGAAGCATTCGATGGCCGAATCCGACCAACACGACAGCGACCGCACAGAGGACCCAACCCAAAAACGGCTGGACGAGGCGCTCGGCCGCGGCGACGTGGTCAAGAGCCAGGAGGTCAACACCTGGTTTATCATCGCGGGCGCGACCTTGGTGCTCGCCACATTCTCCGGCGGCATGAGTGGCGGCCTCAACACCACGTTCCGTGGCCTGGTTGCCAACTCGCATCAGATTCCCGTCGATGGCCGCGGCCTGCTCGCGCTCGCAGGCCGGATCGGCGGCGAGATACTGGCGGCAATCGCGATCCCGCTGGTCCTGCTGGTGCTCGCGGCGATCGCCGGCAACATGATCCAGCACCGTCTGGTCTGGTCCGGCGAGCAGCTCAAGCCGAAGCTCAGCAAGATCTCGCCGATGGCGGGGATGAAGCGGCTGTTCTCCAAGCAGGCGCTGGCGAACTTCGTCAAAGGCCTGATCAAGCTCGCCGTGATCGGCGGCGTGATGGTGGCGCTGTTGTGGCCGCAGCGCAGCCGTCTCGACGGCCTGGTGCAGACCGACATCCTCGGCACGCTGGTGCTCACCCGCTCGCTGGCGCTCGACCTGCTCGGCGCGGTCGTGGCGATCCTCGCGCTGGTCGCCGCCGCCGACTACCTGTTCCAGTACCGGCAATGGTTCGAGCGGCAGAAGATGTCGATGCGCGAGATGAAGGAGGAATTCAAGCAGACCGAAGGCGATCCGACGATCAAGGCCCGCATCCGCCAGATCCGTCAGAACCGGGCGCGTCGGCGCATGATGGCGGAGGTGCCCAAGGCCTCGGTGATCATCATGAACCCGACCCACTACGCCGTCGCCCTGCAATACGACAAGGGCATGAACGCGCCGCTGTGCCTCGCCAAGGGCGTCGACGCGGTGGCGCTGAAAATCCGCGAGGTCGCGGAGGCGCATTCGATCCCGGTGGTGGAGAACCCGCCGCTCGCGCGCGCTGCATGCCACGGTCGAGATCGACCAGGAGATTCCGGCTGAGCACTACAAGGCGGTGGCCGAGATCATCGGCTACGTCATGAAGCTGCGGCGCGGTGTCACCCGGCAATAGGCGGATGGAACCGGGCGGGGCAGGGGATGGGGGCGGCGAAGCCCTTGCGCGAACCGCCTTCGGTGAGGCACCAAGGGGCGCCAGCGTTGCGTCGCACCCCGGACGGAACTCAAGCTCATCATGCCAACGCACGACACGAGCGATGGACATCGGGCGCCCGCCGTCGACCGCAGCCAGCCGGGCGCGCGGGGCGGCAGCATCGGCCTGGTGCTGCTGGTTGCGCTGGCGCTGGTCGGGGCGGCGGTGGCGCTGCTGCTGATCGGCCGCGGCAACGCCGGGCCCTACATTCTGGCGCTGCTCGCGTTCCTCGCCATGGTCGGCGTGTTCTCGCTGTTCGCGCTCGCCACCGGGATCCTGCGCATCTCCAGCAAGGAGGCGGGCAATCCGGTGCTGAAATCGGTGGTGGACGACGCGGTCGATGGCCTCCTGGTCACCGACCCGCGCGGCCGGGTGATCTATGCCAACACCACCTACCTTTCGATGGTCGATGCGAGCGACGCCGACGACGTGCGGCCGGTCGAGCGGGTGTTCATCGGCGATCCCGACGTGTCTGAGGCGGTCTACCGCCTGCTCAAGGCGGCGCGCGAGGGCCAGCGGCTGCAGGAGGAGGTCCGCGTCGCCGGACTGCAAGGCAAGACCGCGCGCTGGCTGCGGCTGCGGGTTCGTCCGCTCGGCGACGGCAAGCGCGACGCGCGGCTGACGCTCTGGACCGTCACCGACGTGACCCGTGACCGCGAGCGGCAGGAGAACATCTTCCAGGAGCTGCAGCACGCCATCGACTATCTCGACCACGCGCCGGCGGGATTTTTTTCGGTCGATGCCAACGGCGACATCGGCTACCTCAACGCGACGCTCGCCTCCTGGCTCGACCACGATCTGGCGCAGGTCGGCTCCGGCGGACTGAAGCTCACCGACATCGTCTCGGGCAACGGCGTGGCGCTACTCACCACGATGACCGCGGCCCCCGGTGATGTGAAGACCGAAGTCCTGGAAATGGACTTCAAGACCCGCGGCGGCCGTTCGGTGCCGATGCGGCTGTTCCACAAGGTCGCCTTCGGCGCCGACGGCGTGCCCGGCGCCTCGCGCACGCTGGTGC
>CAMDEB010000268.1 GCA_945893085.1 Rhodoplanes serenus
CGAATCGAACCCGTTCTTGGTGCCGATCTTCTCGACCACCACCGCGGGCAGCCAGTGCACGTCATAGAGCGGCAGCCGCACGTTCTCGAGCGCCTGCAGCCACGCGGGCCTGGTCTTGTCCGCTTTCGGATCGGCGTCGAGGCGCTTGATGGCTTCGGCCAACTTGGCCTCGGGCCCCTGGTACTGCACCCGGCCGCTGGTCTGTTCGTAGCGCGCCAGGCCCTCCTGAAGTGCCGCTTCGGCCGCCCATTGCAATTGCGGATTGACGGTCGAGCGCACCGAATAGGACTGCGCCGTCAGGCTGTCGATGCCGGCCACCGCCTTCGCCTCGCGGCCGATCTGGTCGACGAGGTGGAATCCGGTGTCGCGCCGCGGCCGCGCGTAGGCGGCAAGCTCCAGCCGCTGCGCCTGCGCCTCCTTCATCTGCTCGGCGTCGATCGCGCCGTCCTCCTGCATGCGGGCGAGCACGTAGGCGAGACGCTCGTGCGCGCGGGCGCGATGCCGGTCGGGGTTGTAGTAGTTCGGGCCCTTGGTGATGCCGGCGAGGAACGCGCCTTCGGCGAGCGAAAGCTGCTTCGCGCTCTTGCCGAAATAGCTCTGCGCCGCCATCTCGATGCCCCAGGCGGCGCGGCCGAGATAGATCGAGTTGAGATAGATCTCCAGGATCTCGGACTTGCTCACCGTCTGCTCGACGCGCGAGGCGACGATGATCTCGCGCAGCTTGCGCTCGTAGGTGACGTCGTCGCCGACCAGGAGGTTCTTCGCCACCTGCTGGGTGATGGTCGAGCCGCCCTGCCGCCGGCCGGGCTCGGCGACCGTGGCGATGAAGGCGCGGATCACGCTGCGCTCGTCGATGCCCTGGTGCTTGAAGAAGCGCTTGTCCTCGGCCGCGATGAACGCCTGCTGCACCGGCTCGGGGATGTCGCTCAGCGGCACCCAGCGGCGGCGGTTCTCCGGCTCGAACAGTTCGGCATAGCTCGCGCCCTTGGCGTCGAGCACGGTGGTGAGGCCGGGCAGCCGCAAACCCTTGAGCTTGGCGTGATCCGGCAGGCCGGCCGCGGCCTTGTTGTAGAACGCGATCACCGCTCCGGCGTCGACCGGCGAGTTCGCGATCTTCTCGCCTTTGCAGAACTGCCGGTAGGCCAGATGCAGGTCGCCGAACTTGAGCCCGCGGAAGCCTTTGACCTCGCCCGCGCCCGCGCCCGCGCGCGCGTCGGTCATCACCGTCTCGATCAGGTCGTCGAGATCGATGTTCTCGATGTCGAACGCCTTGCGCATGTAGGCGCAGCCGTCGCCCAGCAGCTGGACGACCTCGGCCTGGTCCTGCACGGGATCGAATTCGGTCTTCACCGCGTCGGGCCGGGTGGTGACCTGGCTCAGCGCAAGGGCCGTGGCGAAAACCTTGACGAGGAGAGACTCCATCGACGGCACAGTCGGTTAGAGGGCGGCCTCCCCCTGGAGCAGGACTATACAAGATGGCCGATTGAGGGAGAGGCTTTTAGCGGTCCATACGATAATTTTTTTGCGTCTGTGGCGCTGGGGATTTATCTTGGATGCTCAATGCTTTATTGCAATAATTGAGCTAATTCGGGGAGGCAACGATGAGTGGTAACGGCCGCAACGGTCTGAGCGAGCGCCTGCAGACGCCAATCTCCACCGCCGAGCTCGAGCGCCGCTGGCGCCTGATCCGCGCGGCGATGAAGCGCGAGAAGATCGACGTCCTGCTGATGCAGAACAACAACGATCACATGGGCGGCTACGTCAAATACTTCACCGACATGCCGGCGACCAACGGTTACCCGATGACCGTCGTGTTTCCGCAGGACGACGAGATGACGGTGGTGATGCAGGGCGCGTTCGGCTCCGACGGCCGTCCGCCGGCGGACACCTGGCACGGCGTCAAGCGCATGCTGCATACGCCGAGCTACGCGTCGGCGCACTACACCCAAGGCTACGATCCGGAATTGGCGATCAAGGGGCTGCAGCCCTACGCCAAGGCGACGATCGGCTTCGTCGGCATCTACCAGATGTCGTTTGCGATGGGCGACACGGTGATGCGCGCGTTCCCGAAGGCGCGCTTCGTCGACGCCAGCGAACTGGTCGACCGCGTCAAGGTGATCAAGAGCGCCGAGGAGCTGGAGCTGGTCAAGCGCTGCGCGCTGATGCAGGACGGCGCCATGAAGGCGGCGTTCGCGGCGGTGAAGCCCGGCATGCGCGACACCGAGGTGGCCGCCGTCGCGGTGCACTACAGCCAGGTGCACGGCTCAGAGAACGGCATCTACCTCTGCGCCTCGATGCCTGCCGACCAATCGTCAGCGATTGGCCTCCAGCCGACCAAGTTCGGCCAGCGCCACATGCAAAACCGCACCATCCAGAAGGGCGACGCGATTGCGCTGCTGGTCGAGGACTCCGGCCCCGGCGGCATGTTCACCGAGCTCGGTCGCACTTGCGTTGTGGGAATGAAGGTGCCGCAGCAGATGAAGGACGAACTCGAATTTGTAAAAGAGTCGCGCAAGATGACGCTCGACATGCTCAAGCCCGGCACGCCGTGCAAGGACATCTGGGAGGCGTTCAACGCCTTCATGCGCAAGAACGGCCGGCCGGAGGAGGCGCGGCTCTATTGCCACGGCCAGGGCTACGACCTGGTGGAGCGGCCGCTGATCCGCAGCGACGAGACCTGGACAATCCAGAAGGACATGAACATCGTCGTGCATCCGACCTATGCCTACGCCGGTTACATCAACTGGCTGTGCGACAACTACATCATCGGCGGCAACGGGCCGGGCGATCGGATTCATCAGTATCCGGAGCAGATCGACGAGGTGGGTTAGGGCGCGCACCACTCTCTCGCCGTCACCCTGAGGTGGCCGCGCGAAGCGCGGCCCTCGAAGGGCGACGGCCCGGCCCTTGCAACGCCCGCCTCTTGGCAACATCGGGGCCGTTCATCCTTCGAGGCTCGCTGCGCTCGCACCTCAGGATGACGGATCAACCATGAACCTCCTCATCTTCCTCACCCACCCCGAGCCCACGCGCTCTGCTTACGAAAAATACCTCGGCCCGCGCCATCCCGGGCTCAACATCAAGACCTTCGGCACTCGCGATGAGGCGCTCGCGCACGTCAAGGACGCCGACATCCTGATGTGCTTCGGCCCGCAGGTCGGCAAGGAGTTCTTCCGCGACACGCCGAAGCTGAAATGGGTGTTCTCGCTCGGCACCGGCACCGACGGCATCACCGACTCCCCGCATCTCGGCAAGGACGTGATCGTCACCGCGACGCGCGGCATCCACGGCGTGCCGATGTCGGAGATGGCGTTCCTGATGATGCTGGCCTTCAACCGCGATCTGCGAAGGATCGAGCGCCAGCGCGGCGAGCGGAAATGGGAGCGCTACCCCGGCACGCTGCTCGACGGCAAGACCGTCGGCATCCTCGGCGTTGGCGCCATCGCCGAGGACATGGCGCCGCGCTTCAAGGCATTCGGTATGCGGGTGGTCGGCATCTCGCGCACCAGCCGGCCGATCGCCGGCTTCGACAAGATCTATTCGCGCTCAGCGATCGTCGAGGCGGCGAAAGAGCTCGACTATTTCGTGCTGCTGGTGCCGCTCGAGGCCGACACCCGCAACATCGTCAACGAGGCGGTGCTGTTTGCGATGAAGCCCACGGCGTTTCTCATCAACCTCGCCCGCGGCGGCGTGCTCGACGAGGACGCGCTGCTGCGCGCGCTGGAAGGCAGAAAGATCGCGGGCGCCGCCCTCGACGCGTTGGCGACCGAGCCGCTGCCGAAGGACAATCCGCTCTGGTCATTGCCGAACGTCTACATCACGCCGCACATCGGCGGATTTTGCGACACCTATGTGCGGGACGCGGCGATGCAGTTCGAGACCAGCCTGGAGCATTTCAAGGCGGGCGCGTTCGACAAGATGATGAACCGCGACAAGTAAGTCCGCCGTCACTCCGCCGCGCGGCGCTCAGGCCGCCGGCTGTCGTTCGCTCGCGCCGGAGAACTCGCTCATCCGGCCGGCAATCTGATCCTGGGTGTCTGCAAGCTGAAGATAGATCTGCTGCAGCCGCAGATAGCGCTGGCTGATCTCTTCGTCGTGCGCCTGTCGCGCCAGGGTGGCGCAGGTTGCCGCTTGTCGTCTGAGACGTTTGGCTGTCGCCATAGAGCCGTGCCTCCGACTTCGCAGTGCAGCATTATTTATGTCGCAATGCAACAGCGCAGTGGTCAGGCCGCACAGGGCGCAGATGAGGGGAGGCTTGGTCAGGCCCGCCAGCGTCCGGGGGCAAGGATCCGGGTCGCCAGGATCAGCACGCAGGCGCCGACAAACCCCGAGACGAGGTAGCCGAGCCAGATCGGCCCGCCGATCCTGATCCCGAGCATGCCGAACAGCCAGGTCGCAATCCCGGCTCCGATCACCCCGAGGATGATGTTGGTGATCAGACCCATGTTGCTGCCGGTGATCTTCTCGGCGAGCCATCCGGCGATGCCGCCGATGACGATGGCGCCGATCCATCCGATGCCTACGTCTTCCATGGGTTTCTCCGTTTGCGGGTGCCAAGGCTCAAAGCCGGGAGGCCCATAAAGGTTTCAGAGAGGCCAATATTTATCGACTGGGAAGGAATAACGGCGGAGAGAGATTGCGGCGCGCTCTTGCCACGCCGTCATGGTCGGGCTTGTCCCGGCCATCTACGCCTTGTTTCTTCGTGATTGTCCGCAGGACGCTCTTGGCGCCCGTTAACTCAGCTTCGCCTCGTCCCCCTCCACGTCAGTCGCCGTGCGCGACCAAGTCTCGGCCATTTTCTCAAGCATGATGCGATGTTCTGGCCTCGTCGCCACGGTTGCCATCCTTTGGCACACGCTGGCGTGCTCCCGACACTGCGCGGCGGTCAGGCGGGTGGGTTTGGCGGACTCGGCCATTGCGGCTCCCGGCATCAAACACGCGGATTGCCAGCCTCATCGATGCAGCGCCGGATCGCGTGACCGCAGATGCATGCGAAGGTCTGGAGCTCGTACCCCGCGCCTAATTTAGGGTCGGAGATACGCTTGATCAGATAAGTGATTCGATCGCAGTGGGGGCATCGTGGATGGTCATCCACCCCGAAACCGCCCTGCGGGTGCTGTTGCTGCTGTGAAGTCATGGTTCCCCCGATCGCAGGCGGGAGCGCGATTATCTCGCAACCATCGGTGCCTAGCGCTGTGTACTACCAATGGTAATTCTAATGTACGGTTTCGCACATAGAGAGTCCAGCTTCAGCAGGCATGGCTGGCGCGTCGAAATAAGCGGTCGAGACAAACTATTTTTGAGTGAACATCACGCCGGCCGTAGAGCCGTCTTGCCACGCCAACGTGCAATCCCTGATGACGCTGCCATTGCGCCCCATGTCCAGCTTGAATTGCTCAGGAAGCTTGAGGCCGCTGGCGAATGTGATGCGAGCGCCCGTTGGAGATATGTCGGAGAGCATACAATCCTGCACCGCCCCATCCACATGAAGGTGAGCGGGGATACGCATCGGCTGTCGTGTTGCGAGGCGCTTTTCCATAAAAAAGAACCCCGGCCCATCAAGAGCCAGGGCCGCAGTTGTCGCCGATCTCAAACGGTTTCGGCGGCGCGCGCAGTACGGGTCGGGTCTTAATTTATTGGAAACAGCGGTCCGCATGGGCATCTGCCCAAGAAATCTCTAGTTCGGGAATCAGCCTCGGTCCCCTGCAATCGCGTTGACAAAATTCCTATTTCAAACTGACCCACCCGCTCCAGCGGCGCGCGTGAGGCTGATGTGACGGCGGAATGCTGGACGGCCGCCGCGGAGACGATTACTCTGCGGCGACCTTCATGCCCTCGCGCAACGCCGGCATCACATGCCGCGTGAACAGCTCGACCGAACGCAGCGATTCGGCGAGCGTCAGATCGCCGAACGCGAACCGGCACACCATATAATTCGCGCCCGACTCCGCAAGCTGCGCCTTCAGGATATCGCGCACCTTGTCCGGCGTGCCGGTGACGGCGCGGCCGTCGGCGATCTGGCCGTCGATCTCCGGCGGATAGTTGACGTTCAGCGGCGCCATGCCGTGCTTGCGCCACAGCGAGTGAAAGCTGTTGTGCCAGACGCGATAGGCGCGCCGGCCGATCTCGAGCGCCTCGGCCTCGCTCTCGGCCAGCACCAGGTAGCGGGTCATGCCGAAGCGCAGTGCGGCGCAGCCGGACGGGCGCTCGGTGGCGATGTATCGCCCGATCTTGGCGCGGATCGCCGCGACGGTGGAGTTGCTGATGAAGTTCATGCCGGCGCGCGCCGCGCGCTCGGCGCTGTCGGGGTTGACCACGCCGTACCAGAACGGCGGGTGCGGCTTCTGGAACGGCGTCAATTCGAACGGCACAT
>CAMDEB010000269.1 GCA_945893085.1 Rhodoplanes serenus
CCACTCATTTTGCAGGGCTGCCAGAACTTGCCGGGCCACGATAAGCCACACCGTCCGGATTGAGCCAAGTCTCGCCGGTCCAGCCGTCCTCGTCGTAGTCGGCCATGCATTGCTCGGCAAACCCGATCATGGTGTCGAGTGCGCCCGAGCCGCGCGCGTTCCACATCGCATGGATGCGGATGTCCTCGTGGTTGCCGGCGTAGTTGCGCTCATAGAGCTCGTGCCGGCCGCCGAACTCGGTGCCGATCGCGTCCCACAACAGCTTCATGATCTTGATGCGCTCCTTGTAGTCGATGCCGTAGGAGCCGCGCACGAAGCGCTTGAGATAGGGATCGATCGCCGGGTTCTTGAAGTCCTTGGCCGAGGACGGAAGATAGATCAGCGAAGAGGCGACGATCTTCTCGACGATCTCCTTGATGCGCGCGAAGGCGTCGCCCGCGAACACGCGGTAGGCCGAGCCGGACTGCGCATTCGGCAGCACCGTGTCGCCGACCCACTTGGTCGGATTCATCGCCATGGCGTCGGACAGCGCCCAGAACAGGTTGCGCCAGGCGATCACCTCGCCGAGCATCGCCTGGTTGCCGCGGAATTCGTCGGAGCCCGCCGCGCGCAGCGCCTTGGAGATAATGCCGACCATGAAGTCGAGCTTCACCGCGAGCCGCGTGCAGCCCTGGAACTGATAGCCGGCCAGGAAGCCCGAGCGCGGATAGAACGTCTTGATCTTCTCGATGTCGCGGTGGATCAGCACGTTCTCCCAGGGCACGAAGACGTTGTCGAACACGAAGATCGCGTCGTTCTCATCGAAGCGCGACGACAGCGGATAGTCGAACGGCGTGCCCATCACGCTCGCCGTCATCTCGTAGGAGGTGCGGCAGAACAGCTTGATGCCCGGCACGTTCATCGGCGTGATGAACATGACCGCGAGATCCGTGCTGTTGATCGGCATGGCCGCGTTCTGGCCCATGAAATTGTAATGCGTCAGCGCCGCCGAGGTCGCCACCACCTTGGCGCCGGAGACGAAAATGCCGGCGTCGGTTTCCTTCTGGATGGTGATGAACACATCCCTCACCTCGTCGGCGGCCTTCATGCGGTCGACCGGCGGATTGACGATGGCGTGGTTCATGAACAGCACATGATTCTGCGAGCGCGCGTACCAGTTCTTGGCGTTGTCGGCGAACTTGTCGTAGAGCGCGAAATTGGCGCCGAGCGTGTTCATCAGCGACGCCTTGTAGTCGGGCGTGCGCCCCATCCAGCCGTAGGACATCCGCGCCCAGTGCGTGATCGCATCGCGTTGGCCGATCAGCTCTTCCCTCGAATGCGCGACGCGAAAGAACTTGTGGGTGAAGCTGCCGGAGCCGGTGTCGGTCGGAGCGGTCAGCACAGCCTGCTGCTTGGGATCGTGCAGCGCGTCGTAAAGCCTGGCGATCGTGCGCGCCGAATTGCGGAATGCCGGATGGGTGGTGACGTCGTCGACCCGCTCGCCATAGACGTAGACCTCGCGGCCGTCGCGCAGGCTTTCGAGATACTGCGCCCCGGTGAACGGCTTCGCCGCGCCGATCACGTCTTCGGGTTTCTGCCGGGTCATCGCATGTCCTTCCACCAAAGCAACCTTCCGCGTTCTCGCGACGCATTCGCGTCCGAGCTTTGCTTGAGTTCTCCCCCTGGGACAAGCCGAGGGGGCGGAGCGCCGAAAAGCGCATCCTGAATGCCACGCCTTGCGGCGTGCACGCCCTTGCGCGGGCGTGTCGCCTCTCGGCGCTCCACCGCGGCTCTCGCCATCGCCTTGCGGCGGATGGCTCAGCCTCCGGGCCGCGTTTCTTGAACCGGCATTTGCGCCGGCCAATGCAGCGAGCTCCTCGCAGAGCGCTCGTAGTGGCGCCCGAGCGGGGTCCCGGAGCCGCCCGAGTGCGAGGTTACGAGCCTCGCCCGCAGGGGCCGCACCTTGCTCCGCCATCGTGACGTCTCGCGACGACGCTCTCGGATGAGCAAGGCAGCGACGATGATAAGGGCACCAGATCGGGCGGGGATAAGGGATTACGACAATATGATTTAATTCCTATAAACCATCCTGACCGAAGCGGGTTGCGATGGTTAGCTAACTTAGCTAAGCTAAGTTAGCTAACCACGGATATTGCCATGGCCACCGTCACCATCCACCAAGCTAAGACTCAGCTTTCAAAGCTGATCGCCCGCGCCGAAGCCGGCGAGGAGATCGTGATTGCGCGCGGCAAGGAGCCGGTCGCGCGGCTTGCGCCAATCGCGAAAAGTAGGGGCAAGCGCAAGCCGGGCTTTCTCAAGGGCGTCAATATCCCGGACTCGTTTTTCTTCGATCCTCTCCCAGAGGAAGAACTGAAACTTTGGGAAGGGTCGGATGATGATCCTCTTAGATAGCCACGTCTTTTATTGGTGGGCGACCGACCATCGCAATCTTTCGCGAGTTGCACGTGCGGCGATTGAAGCCGCGCCCTCCGAAGTTTGCGTCAGCGCAGTCGTTGCTTGGGAAATTGCCAACAAAGTCCGATCGGGAAAGTGGCCTGAGGCAATGGAGCTCGCGGAACGCTTCTTTCAGACCGTTGATCACTATGGCTTTCAACAGCTCGCACTCAGCTTGGAACACGCTCACCTCGCGGGCTCCCTGCCCGGCGATCACCGCGACCCTTTCGACCGCATGCTGGCCGCACAATCGCAGATCGAGAACGTCGCGCTGGTGACCGCCGATCCCGTGTTCCGTGCCTTCGGCACGCGCGTGCTCTGGTAGCGCTTCACGTCGCGTCTTGGTCGTTTCGAAACGGCTGCGTCAGCATCCGGTCGAGCCGCGTTTCCTTCGGATCGCGGAACTGCGGAATGCCGATCGTCATGCCCTGATGCCCGGCCTGCGGCTCGCGGCGGTAGGTGCGAAACAGCCAGTCCCACCACGGCAGATTAAAGCCGAAGTTGCTGTCGGTCTCATGGCGCAGCACCGAATGATGCACGCGGTGCATGTCGGGCGTCACGACGACGAGCCGCAGGATGCGGTCGAGCCACGCCGGCATCCGCACGTTGGCATGGTTGAACATCGAGGTGGCGTTGAGCATGACCTCGAACACGAACACCGCAACCGGCGGAATGCCGAAGATGAGCACGGTCGCGATCTTGAGCGCAAGCGAGATCAAAATCTCGAACGGATGGAAGCGCACACCAGTGGTCACGTCGATGTCGAGGTCGGCGTGGTGCATGCGGTGCAGCCGCCACAGCAGCGGGACGTGGTGGAACACGAAATGCTGCGCCCAGATCACGAAATCGAGGATGAGAAATCCGAGCACCAGGCCGATCGAAAGCCGGAACTGCAGCCAGTTGAACAGCCCCCACCCCGCGCCGGCCGCGAACAGCGCGGCTCCGACTACCGCGGTTGGGATCACGACCCGCACCGTGAGCGCATCGACCACGAGAACGCCGAGATTGTTCGGCCAGCGCCAGAGCCGCCCGACGGTCAACGGCCGGCGCGGGGCGATGAGTTCCCAAGCCGCCAGTGCCGCGAACACGGTGGCAAAGCAGGCCAGGCGCAGCGTGATCTCAAGTGAAGGGTCCATGGCCCATCGATAGCGCGATTGCCGGTCGCAACAACAGAGCGGGCCGGTCACGTTGGCGCGAGCGGGCCGGCCGAACGATCAACCCAGGCGTTTCCCCAGGCAGGACTTGTGCCCCGGGCCCGGGCCGCGAATACTGCATCGCAGCGACAGAATCGTGCCATCGGAAACGCAGAACGACCGCATGGAATATTTTTTCCAGCAGCTCATCAACGGCGTGACGCTGGGCTCGATCTACGGGCTGATCGCCATCGGCTATACGATGGTCTACGGCATCATCGGCATGATCAACTTCGCCCACGGCGACGTGTTCATGGTCGGCGGCTTCATCGCCTTGATCTGCTTCCTCGCGCTGATGGCGATGGGCCTGACCGCGATCCCGCTCGCTCTGTTCATCGTGCTGCTGGTCGCCATGGGGCTGACCGCGCTCTACGGCTGGACGGTCGAGCGCTTCGCCTACCGGCCACTGCGCGGCTCCTTCCGCCTCGCACCGCTGATCTCGGCGATCGGCATGTCGATCATCCTGCAGAACTACGTGCAGATCGCACAGGGCGCGCGGGTGAAATCGCTGCCGCCGCTGATCGAGGGCGGCCACACGCTGTTCGAGAGCGAGACCTTCTCGGTGCAGCTCTCCAACGTGCAGATCGTCGTCGTTCTCACCACGCTCGTCCTGATGGTGGCGTTCTCGCTGGTGGTTGCGAAGACCCGGCTCGGCCGCGACATGCGCGCCTGCGAGCAGGACTTGAAGATGGCATCGCTGCTCGGCGTCGATATCGACCGCACCATCTCGCTGACGTTCGTGATCGGCGCGGCCTTGGCCTCGGTCGCCGGCATTATGTATCTGCTCTATTACGGCGTGGTCGATTTCTTCATCGGCTTCGTCGCCGGCGTGAAGGCGTTCACCGCCGCGGTGCTCGGCGGCATCGGCTCGCTGCCCGGCGCGATGCTCGGCGGCCTCCTGATCGGGTTGATCGAGACCATGTGGTCGGCCTACTTCTCGATCGAATACAAGGACGTCGCCGCGTTCTCGATCCTGATCGTGGTGCTGATCTTCCTGCCGACCGGCATTCTCGGCCGGCCCGAGGTTGAGAAGGTGTGAGGCGGACCAAGGCCGTGAGCACAAAAGCCGCGACCACCGCGCTTCCCTTCGCCGCAGCGCTGAAGGATGCGGCGCTCGCGGCACTGGTCGCGTTCGGGCTGTTCTTCTTCATGATCGGGCTCTACACCGACCAGGGGCCGACCGGCGCGCTGGTGGTGACCACGCGCTTTGAGTCGCTCACAATCCTGGTCGGCGTGGTGTTCGTCGGCAGCTTCGCCCGCGCGCTGCTGTTCGGCCGCGAGCCGATCCGGTTCGGCAGCAAGCTTCCGGCGTGGATCGGCGGGCGGGCGGCGACCATCGGCCGCTTCGCCGGACCGGCGCTGCTCGGCTTCGCGCTGCTGGTGCCGGTGCTGTTCTACGACAACCGCTATCTGCTCGATCTCGGCATCCTGGTGCTGACCTATGTGATGCTGGGCTGGGGCTTGAACATCGTGGTCGGCCTCGCCGGTCTGCTCGATCTCGGCTACGTCGCGTTCTATGCCGTCGGCGCCTATTCCTACGCGCTGCTGGCGACCCACTTCGGCCTGTCGTTCTGGATCTGCCTGCCGCTCGCCGGCATCCTCGCGGCGTTCTGGGGGGTGATGCTCGGCTTTCCGGTGCTGCGGCTGCGCGGCGACTATCTCGCTATCGTCACGCTGGCGTTCGGCGAGATCATCCGGCTGGTGCTGCTCAACTGGCAGAGTTTTACCGGTGGCCCGAACGGCATTTCCAGCATTCCGCGGCCATCGTTCTTCGGACTGCCGTTCATCGACGGCGAAGGCGGGTTCGCGGAAACCCTCGGGCTTGAATTCTCGCCGACCCACCGCGTGGTATTCCTGTTCTATGTGATCCTGGCGCTGGCGCTGCTCACCAACTGGGTGACGCTGCGGCTGCGCCGGCTGCCGGTCGGCCGCGCCTGGGAGGCGATGCGCGAGGACGAGATCGCCTGTCGCTCGCTCGGCATCAACACCACCAACACCAAGCTCACCGCCTTCGCCATGGGCGCGATGTTCGGCGGCGTCGCCGGCGCGTTCTTCGCCACCCGTCAAGGATTCATCAGCCCGGAGTCGTTTGCCTTCGGCGAATCCGCGCTGGTGCTGGCGATCGTCGTGCTCGGCGGCATGGGCTCGCAGCTCGGCGTCGCGGTGGCGGCGCTGGCGATGCTTGGCGGCTTCGAGCTGTTCCGCGAATTCGAACAGTACCGCATGCTGGTGTTCGGCTTCGCCATGGTCGCGATCATGATCTGGCGGCCGCGCGGCCTGGTCTCGACGCGCGAGCCGTCGCTGCATCTCGCCGACCGCAAGGGGCCGGCAAAGGAGCCGGCATGAGCGCGGCCGCCGAACCGATCCTGGAAGTCGAGCACCTGTCGATGCGCTTCGGCGGGCTGATCGCGGTCGACGCGCTGAGCTTTGCGGCGCAGCGCGGCCAGATCACCGCGCTGATCGGCCCGAACGGCGCTGGCAAGACCACCGTGTTCAACTGCATCACCGGCTTCTACAAGCCAAGCGCCGGCATGATGCGCCTCGCCCACCCCGATGGCTCGGTGTATCTGCTCGAGCGGCTCTTGGATTTCCGCATCAACCAGCTCGCACGCGTCGCCCGCACGTTCCAGAACATCCGTCTGTTCCAGGGCATGACCGCGCTGGAGAACCTGGTGGTGGCGCAGCACAACGTGCTGATGACGGCGTCGGGCTTCACGCTCGCCGGGCTGTTCGGCCTGAAGACCT
>CAMDEB010000270.1 GCA_945893085.1 Rhodoplanes serenus
AAGTTCTTCGAACTCTACAACGTCGAGTGGCTCATTGAGAAAAATGGGCTACGCAGCCCGCGCAAAACCCGTCTTGCCTGGGAGCAAGCCAACATGAAGCACGTCGCTTAAATCAAACTTGTGTCCAAAGAACCGGGCGCGGTACAGCGTAGGATTCCTGCAGCCTCGCGCCCACGTCGTTGAACTGATTGGCCAGGCCTTCCAGTTCATCGCCGGTCTTGATCGAAATGCGCTGAGCGAAATCGCCGCTGCCGATGCGAGCAGCGCCAGCGCGCAAAGCCTGGATCGGTCCGACCATTCGCCGGGCGAGGAACACTCCGGCGAGCACCGCGAAGATCAGCGCGCCCAACAGCACATAAGCCAGCCGGTGCAACGCTTCGTACAGCGAGGCATAGGCCTCCTCGACCGGCAGCTCGACGAACATCCGCCAGCCGAGCGGCGCGATCGGCGCGAACGCCGTCAGCACCTGCCGTCCCTGGATGTTTTCCGCCACCTGCAGCGGTTCGGATTGATCGTCGCCCTCGCCCGCACGCGTGCGCGCGGCCCGGATCTGCGCCAGCCGCGACATGTCGGTGTTGCGAAGCACCAGGCTGATGTCTGGGTGCGCGATCAGGCGTCCTTGGGCATCGACGACATAGGCGCTGCCGCGATCGCCCACCTTGATCTGCGAAACCACGTCCCAGATCAGCTTGAGATTGACCTCGGCGATGCTGACGCCGGCGTCGCGGCGGGTGCCGGCGAGCGCGAGCGTCATGTAGGGCTCGGACTCGCGGCGGAAATACACCGGTCCGTAATAGACCTTGTTGGCCACCGCCTCGGTGAACTTCGGTTCCTTGGAGAGATCGATGCCGCTGCCGACCACGTCCATGGCGAGCCGCGAGACCCGCAGTCTTTCTTTTCCGGCGGCATCGAGCTGCGCCAGTTCGGTGATCGCCGGCACCTGCCGCAACAGCCGCAGGGCGTCGAACCGGCGCTGCTCGATCGAGCCCGCCGACCACGGCAATTGCGTCGTCCAGCCGAGCTGACTTTCGATCTCCTTGATGAACTGCCCGATTTTCGCCGCCGCCGCTTCCGCCTGCTCGCGTTGGATGCGGATCAGCGACGACTTGTGCTCCTGATAATAGAAGAAGACCTCGAAAATGCCGTTGGACAGCAGCGCGACGCCCACCACCACCACGAACAGCGCGACATATTTGGTGAACAGCCGGCTGCGGATCTTTGGCGCCGCTGCGGTGGCCATCGGCGCGGCCGGATCGGCCGGTTCGGCCGGTTCAGCAGCCCGCCGCCGGCCTGTCAGCCTCCGCAATGCCTCCCGAATCCCCATGCCGCTGAGGCTACCGGGACCAACCGCGCTTGTCGCCCGCCATGGTACGGCGCTCCATCTCACTCGATCACCTCGTCCGCCCGAGCGATCAGCGCGGCCGGCGGGTCGAGGCCGAGCGCCATGGCGGTCTTGAGATTGATCGACAGCTCGAACTTGGTCGGCGCCTGCACCGGCAGGTCGCTCGGCTTGGCGCCCTTGAGGATGCGATCGACATAGCCGGCGGCGCGCCGGAACAGGTCTGGAAAGTCCGCCGCATAGGACATCAGTCCGCCGGCCGGCGCGAAGCCGCGATTGGCGTAGACCGCGGGGATGCGATGACGGGCGGCCAATTGGATGATCAGATCCCGGTGCTCGGTCATGAAGCTGTCGGTGATGCAGATCAGGCCGGACCCCGGCTGGCCGCCGAGCGCGACGATGGTGGCTTCGATCTCGGCCGGGCTGTTCACAGGCGCGGGAAACGGCTGCGTCCCCAGCGAAGGCCCGGCGGCCTGAGCGGCGGCCAGGAACGCCTGGGCATAGGGCGCGGTCTTCGGATTGAACATGAGCGCGACGCGGGCAACCCGCGGCGAAATCTCCTTGAGCAGATCAACCCATTTGCCGCCGACCGACGCTTCGAAATTGGTGAATCCCGTGAGGTTTCCGCCCGGGCGGGCGAGACTTTGCACGAAGCCCGACGCGATCGGCTCGGCCACCACCACGAACACGATCGGCGTGTTGCGCGCCGCTTGCATCAGCGCTGCCGTGGGCGGCGTGGCTCGGCTCAGCACGACGTCGAGATTGAGCTGAGCAAGCTCCTGAGCATAGCCGAGCAGACGCGCGGGATCAGCGCCGGCGAAGCGGTATTCGATCGCGAGGTTGCGGCCCTCGATCCAGCCGAGCTCCCGAAGTCCTTGACGCAGCGCGAGAATTTCGGCCTGTGCCGCCGGATCGGTGTCCGCGAGACCGGCCAGAAGACCGATCCGCCGCACCCGATCAGCAGCCTGGGCACGCGCGAGCAGCGGCCAGCCGGCCGCAGCAGCGCCGAGCAGCGCGATGAACTGCCGCCGCCTTACATTGTGACCCCTGAACCGCACGTGATGAATCCTGGAACGCGGGCTCCTCCGAGAGTCCCGCTTACTCCAGTCTATACAAGGCACTAGCGGAGAGGTGTGCGAAAACACACACGCGGGCAACCGGCCGCCGGGGCCCGTTTCCCAGCGGGAACAATGGCTTGCTCAGCCTGCTCGACGGCTTGCTCGGCCTGCTCGATCGGCTTGCCCAGCTTTGCCCGGGCCGTGCTCAGCCCGCCGTCGCGGATGAGCCACGCGGCTACTTTTCCTCGAAGAACGAGCCGACCTGGGGCGGGCGGCCCGGCAGCTTCAACTCGCCCCAGCGCTTGGCGACCCGGTCGTAGACGCTCTTGCGCAGGAAGGTCCGCATCGGCTGCTCTTTGATCCAGCGGTACGGCGCGCAGGCGTTGATCAGGATCTTCGAGCCGTGCGGCTTGGCGCTCGGCGCAAGACTCGGATCGGCGCGGAACGACATGGTGTTGCGGATGAAGTCGACGTCGTCGGACGGATTGCAGCGCGTCGACATCGCCCAGACCACGTCGTCGAAATTGGTCGGATCGACGTCGTCATCCACCGCGATGATCCACTTGGTGTAGTAGGTCGCGGCCGGCGACTGCGCGGTCAGCGCGAGCGCCTGCGAGGCATGACCGACATACATCTGCTTGAGCGAGACCACGGCCATGCAGGCGCCGCCCGCCGCCGCCGGATGGCAGTACACCGCCTTGATGCCCGGAACGCCCATGCGGTCGAGATCGTCGTAGATGCGCGCCGAGCGCATCAGCGAGTGGTGCTCGCCCACTTCGCTCGATGGATAGTTGGCCATCAGCGCCGCGGTGAGGATCGGGTTCTTGCGGAAATGCACCGCCTTGATCTCGACCACCGGATTCTGTTTGGCGCCGCCGCTGTAGAAGCCGTGGAACTCGCCGAGCGGCCCCTCGGTCTGCGCGACGCCCGGATGGACCAGACCCTCGATCACGATCTCGGCGCGCGCCGGGATCGGCAGGCTGACGAATTCCGCGTCGGTCAGTTCGACCGGATGTCCCATGATGCCGCCGGCCGCATCGAGCTCGGACTCGTGTGGCCCAAACCGCTGACAGCCCACCATGAACAGCACCGGGTCGATGCCAAAGGCGGAGACGATCTCCGCCGGCTTGCCCTGCGCCCACCAGGCTTCCATGTCGGCAAGACCGTGCCGGCCCGGCACGCAGTTGATGCCGATATGGTTCTTGTCGAAAAGCTGCTGCCGGTAAACGCCGACGTTGATGCGGCCGCCTTCCGGAGGACGGGTCAGCGTGATACCGCCGGTGCCGATGAACGCACCGCCGTCGGCCGGCCAGAATTTCGGTGCCGGAAATTTCGTCAGATCGATCTCGTCGCCGCGCCACACCACCTCGTTGACCGGCGCCTTATCCTTGGCGACGTGGATCGGCGGAATGCGCAGCTTCACCAGGCGGCGCGTCTCCTGCACCATGTCGGGCAGCGACATTTCCGGATCGATGCCGACCGCGAGCGCGTAACGCTCCTTGCTGGCGCCGAGGATGTTGATGAGCACGCGGCAGTTCAGCGGATTGTGCGCGAAACGCTCGAACAGCAGCGCCGGCTCCGAGGGCTTGCGCGTCGTCATCCAGCTGATCGCGGAGAGCTCCTCCACCGGGTCGACCTCGGCGGTGATGCGCCGCAACGAGCCGTAGTCCTCGACCAGCTTCAGCCATTCGCGCAGATCGCGCCATCGCGGCTTCACGGAAGGCGCTGCCGCGGCACGGGGGGCCGCCGGTGCGATCACGATGTCTTCCATGGCCATGGCCAGTTCTCCGCCAGTCGATTTGGCTAGTCGATTTTGATCGTGGATAACGAGAGCAGCGACTTCCACTGCTTGACCTCGCGGCCGACCATCGCCGCGAACGCCTCCGCGCCAGGATCGCCCGAGCTGACGCCGCGTTTCGCCAGCGCCTCTTGATAGGCGGGCTCGGCCTGCATCTTGGCGACCGCGTTCTTGAGATAGGCGACGACCGGCGCCGCTGTCTTTGACGACACCGCGAAGCCGTACCAGTTGGTGGCGGTGACCGCGGGGAAGCCGGCTTCGGCCATGGTCATCAGGTCCGGCAGCAGCGGCGAGCGCTTCGCCGATGCGAGCGCGAGCGGCCGGATCAGGCCCGACTGGATCTGCGGCTGCAGCACCGCGACGTCGCCGAACAGCGCGTCGATCTGGCCGCCGATCAGCGCGGCTTGCGTGTCGCCGGTGCTGCGGAACGGAATGTGGGTGAGCTCGATGCCGGCCTCGCGCTTGAGCAGCTCGCCGGACATATGCGTCAGCGTGCCGTTGCCGGCGGAGGCGATGTTGATCTTGCCAGGATTGGCCTTCGCATAGGCGACGAACTCCTGCACCGTCTTGGCGCCGAACGAAGTGCGGACCGCGAGCAGTTGCGGCGAAATCCAGACGCTTCCAAGCGGTATGAGATCGCGTTCGGTGACGAAGGTCACCGGCTTCGCCGCCGGAATGATCGCCACGCTGCCGGGGCCGATGATCAGCAAGGTGTAGCCGTCGGGCGGCAGCGTGAAGAACGCCTGCGTCCCGGTCATCCCGCCCGAGCCAGGACGGTTTTCGAGATAGACCGACTGGCCGAGCTGGCGGGACAGCGGCTCGACCGCGAGTCGGGCCGCGGCGTCGGCGGTGCCGCCGGCCGAATATGCGACGATGACACGCACGGCGCGCGAGGGAAATTCGTCAGCCGAGACAGGGGTTGCGAGGCTCAGGGCAAGGGCGGCAAGGGCGAGGTAAGGCTTCATAACGCTCTCTTTTTCTTGGGATGCCGGCAGACACAGCCTGCGAGTCTGAAGCAGTTTCGGCGGACTTGCAACGGATCGGCGCAATCCGGAGCCTGCGGCATGCCGGACGCCGGCGATCTGCATATCGCGGAAATGCAACTGGCAGCGAGACGATGCCAGCCGCGGTTGAGCGCCTGCCCTAATCGAACTTGATACCGGCGGCGTTGACGATGGTCCGCCATCGCCCGGCCTCGGTCTTGAGCAGCGTTTGGAACGCTTCGACGCCGGGAGGACCCGACGTGAGCCCCTGCTTCTTCAGGCTCTCCTGGAAGCCTGCATCCTTTTGCACGGCGCTCACCGCGGCTTGCAGGCGCGCGATCACCGGAGCGGGCGTGCGCGCGTTCACGACCAAGCCATTCCAGCTTTCAGCGATCACGCCGGGAAAACCAGATTCCACCATGGTGACAAGATTGGGCAGCGCCGGAGAGCGTCTCGTGCCGGCGGCCGCAATGCCGATCACCGTCCCGGTCTCAACCTGGGGTGCAAATGTCGTGGTGTCGGCAAATCCGGCATCGATCTGGCCGCCGATCAGCGCCGGCAACAGGGCGCCGCCGCTGCGGAACGGAACGTGGGTGACCTCGATGCCGGCCTCGCGCTTGAGCAGCTCGAGCGCCAGATGCGTCAAGGTGCCAAACCCGGCCGAGCCGACCGTGAGTTTCCCCGGATTGGCTTTTGCAAGCGCGATGAAATCGGCAAGCGTCTTGACGTTCAAATCCTTGCGCACCGCGAGCGCCTGGGAGGACAACCAGATTTGGCCAAGCGGCGCGAAGTCGGTCGCGACATCATAGCGCACCGATTTTCCGGCCGGGATGATCGCGAACGGACCGACAGCGGCCATCAGCAGCGTGTAGCCGTCGGGCTCGCCGGCGAGAAACGCCTCGGTTCCCGTGAGTCCGCCGGCGCCGCCGCGGTTGTCGATGTAGACCGAGACGCCGAGCTGCTTGCTCAGCGGATCCATGACGAGGCGCCCCGCGGTGTCGCTGCCGCCGCCGACGGCGTACGGCACCAGGATGCGAACTGGCCGCGTGGGGTAGTCCTGGGCAACGCCCGCCGGGGTTGTCACCGCCAGCAGCATCGCAACAAGAAATCCCATCGATAGAGCGCGCATCCGTGCCTCCGTGCTGGCGTCTTGCCCTGTTCGCTGCTCGATTCCGCA
>CAMDEB010000271.1 GCA_945893085.1 Rhodoplanes serenus
CGACTGGCAATGCGGGTGGAATACCGCCGACAAAACAAGAGCTGGGAGGCGACGCGTGAAGATGCGAAGCGAATTTCTGTTCGCGGCACTGGGTTGTCTCCTCATCGCGTTCGTGCCGACGCAGGCCGCAGCCCAGGCTTGGCCCACCCGCACCATCACCCTCGTTGTCCCGTTCGCCGCCGGCGGCGGCACCGATGCGATCGGCCGCGTCGTCGCCGAGAAGCTTTCGGCGCGGCTCGGACAGCCGGTGGTGGTCGAGAACAAAGCTGGCGCCGCGAGCGCGATCGGCACCGCCTATGTCGGCAAGGCCGCGCCCGACGGCTACACGCTGCTGATGACCACCAACAGCGCGATGGTCATCCTGCCGCTGACTCAAGCCTCCGGCTCGCTCAACTACGATCCCAAGGATTTCAGCCCGATCGGATTGACGGCGACGCTTCCGAACATCCTGATCGCGAGCCCCAAACTGCCGGTCAACAGCGTTGCTGAGTTCGTGCAGTACGGCAAAGCCAATCCGGGAAAGCTTTCATTCGCCTCGAGCGGTCCCGGCACGATCACGCATCTCATTGGCGAACTATTCAACTCGCGCGCCGGCATCCAGGCCGTGCATGTGCCTTACCGCACCGGCGTGCAGGCGGCGCCTGACGTGATGGAAGGCCGCATCCATTATCAGTTCGACAACATCATCTGGTCGTTGCCGATGATCCGCGCCGGCCAATTGAAAGGGCTCGGCATCACCACGCGCCAGCGCTCTCCGCTCGCGCCAGACTTGCCGACGGTGGCAGAATCCGGCGTGCCAGGGTTCGAAGGCATCTCCTGGCTCGGCTTGGTCGCACCCGCGCGGACGCCGGAGCCGGTGATCGCTCGGCTCAACACGGAACTCAGTGCCGTGCTCGCCGACCCCGATGTCGTGAGCAAGATGGCCGCGACCGGTGCGGAGCCGCCCATAACCAAAGGCCCGGAAGGCTATCGCGCGCTGCTCGCCGAGGACACGGCGCGATGGAAGGCGATCTTCGACGAAGGAAAGATCAAGCTGCAATGAGCTTTCGCGCCCTGTGCACCACCGAGCGCCCGCTGATCCTGCCGGGCGCGTTCGACGCGATCAGCGCGCGGCTGATCAAGCGCGCCGGCTTCAAGGCGTATTTCACCGGCGGATTCCCGACCATCGGCGCGCGCTGGGGTCTGCCCGACATCGGCCTGGTGGCGCTCGGCGAGATTTCAACCGCGGTGCGCGACATCGTCGCGGCCTGCGACCTGCCGGTCATGGTCGACGGCGACAACGGCTACGGCGACGTGAAGAACACGGTGCACACGCTGCACACCTACGAGCGTCTCGGCGTCTCCGCGATCATGCTCGAGGACCAGGTCGCGCCGAAGCGCTGCGGCCACATGGCCGGCAAGGACGTCATTCCCGCCGCGGAGATGGTGGCGAAGGTGCGCGCCGCCGCGCAAAGCCGGATCAACCGCGACACCTTCATCCTGGCACGGACCGACGCGCGCGACGTGCATGGGCTCGACGAGGCCTATCGACGCGCCGAGCAATATCTGAAGGCCGGCGCCGACGGCATCTTCATCGAGTCGCCGCATGACGTGGCCGAGCTCGAGCAGATCGGCCGCAAGTTCGACGTGCCGCAGATGGCCAACATGCTCGAAGGCGGCCGCACGCCGATCCTGAAGCCCGCCGAACTCGCGGACATGGGCTTCCGCATCGCGATCTACGGCATTTCGCTGCTGATGCATTCGGTAAAGACGATGCAGGACCTGCTGGCGAAGCTCGCGCAGGGCGACACGAGCTTCATCGGCAAGGGCGTCGGCTTCGAGGAATACAAGACCATCGTCGGCTTCGACGATTGGGCGGCGGTCGAAGACAAGTTTCGCCGCTGAGCGCTATTAAAGGGAGGCGACCATGATGCGAGGGTTGAAGCGGTTGGCGTTGATCGCCGGCGTCGTCGTTGCGGCCGGTGCGCCGGCAGCGGCGCAGGATTTTCCGCAAAAGCCGATCCACATCGTCGTGCCGTTCGCGGCCGGCGGATCGCCCGACATCATCGCCCGCGTCCTCGGCGAAGAGCTTGGCAGCGCCTTCGGCCAGAACGTCGTGATCGAGAACCGCGGCGGCGCCGGCGGCAGCATCGCCGCGCATTATGTTCTGGACCAGCCCGCCGACGGCCACACGCTGTTCTTCGGCACCACCGGCAATCTCGCGACCAACAAGGTGCTGTTCAAGAAATTGAAATTCGATCCCGAGACCGACTTCATGCCGGTCACGGTGATGTACGCGTCATGCAACGTGCTGATCGTCGCGGCGAATAGCCCGATCAAGAGCATCGCCGACCTCGTCGCCGAGGCGAAGAAGCGCCCGGGCGCGCTCTCGTTCGGCTCGCCGGGCGTCGGAACGGCGGGACATCTGGTCGGCGAGTTCTTCAAGACCCGGACCCAGACCAATCTCGTGCACGTGCCCTATCGCGGCCAGGCCCTGGTCATCAACGACCTGCTCGGCGGCCATCTCAGCATTTCGTTCGAGGCGGTGGCGACCGCGATTCCGGTCGTGCAAACCGGCAAGATGCGCGGACTGGCAACGACCTGCCCGCAGCGCTCGGTCCAGCTTCCGGACGTGCCGACCTTCGCCGAGGCCGGCATCAACGATTTCGCCCTGGAGGCGCTGGCGATCATGGCGGTCCGCGCCAAGACCCCGCCGGCCGTCGTCGCCAAGCTCAACGCGGCGCTTGTCAAAATCATTAACGCGCCGCAGGTGACGAGCCGGATCGCCGGCATGGGCCTGATGGCGAAGACCTCGACTCCGGACGAGGCGCGGGCGGTGCTTGCCGCGGAAGTCCAGCGCTGGCGCCGCGTCGTCGACGCCGCAGGCATCCCGCCGCTTGATTAATCTTTGTTAACCCTTTGGCAAAAGTGACATTTTTTGTCACCGCGCGGGATTGTGCCGCAGCGGTCTGCACTTGGATTGGAAGGCCCCAAAAGGTATCCTTCCATTCCATCGCTTGATTCGTCTGTGCCGTTGCATCGAGTAACCCAAAGGGATGTTGCTCATGCGGGGCATCGCGCTCGCGCTTCTGGTCACGACCGGCTTGGTGCAGACCGCTTTCGCCATGGATGTTCCGGCGGACGCGCCGGTGACGCCTGCGCCGGTGCAGCATCGCTGGGGCGGCTTCTACGGCGGTCTCAAGTCCGGCAGCACCTGGTATAACGCCGACCCGACGGCGACCGGCGGCGGCGCGTTCAGCGCGCCGGGCGCGTTCCCGCTCAGCAGCGACTTCATTGGCGCGAACCAGCCGGGCCTGCGCCCGAACAGCCTCACCGGTGGAATGCAGCTCGGCTACAACTGGCAACGCGGCCAGATGCTGTTCGGCTGGGAGGCTGATGCGAACACCATCGGCGTCCGCCAATCGATTGCCAATCCGGCCGCGGGCACGATCGCCAGCCTGGCGCCGGATGGATCGATCTCGACGAGCTACGTCGCGACGCTGCGCCCGCGCGTCGGCATCGTCGCAGACCGCTGGATGGTCTACGCCACCGGCGGCCTTGCAATGTCGGCGTGGAAGACCGACGACAGCCTCAATTTCAGCACGCTCGGCGCCGGCGCCTCGGCGTCGCAGACGAAGCTTGGCTGGACCGTAGGCGGCGGCGCTGAATGGGTGGTAACGCCGGACATCTCGGCCAAGGTCGAGTATCAGTATCTCGATCTCGGCAAGCAGAATGGCGCTGCATTGTCCGGCAGCAGCGCGCCGGCGGACAGCTTCGCCTCGCGCTTCACCGCCAACATCATCCGCTTCGGTTTGAACTTCAAGTTCGAGGGCTGGAAGTAGTCAGCCTTTCGCCGCCGCATCGGCGATCTCCGCGAGCGCGCTTTCGTCCATCGGAAAATCCGCCGCGATCCATGCCGCTTCCGCCGCGCGCAAGGCCGCGCCGAGCGCGGGCCCCTTCTCGATCCCGCGCTTGATGAAATCCGCCGCCTTGAGCGGAAACACCGGCGCTGTCCACCGCTCCGGCAGCGTCGCCATCTCGCGCCAGGCCCGATCCGTTGCCCTTGCGGACGATCGCGCCCAGGCCAGCAGCACGCGCTCGACGAAATACTCCGGTCCAAGCCCGTACAGCAGCGCACGCGCCGCCTTCGCGTCGCCCGGCGCGATGCGCCACCAGCCGTCGCCCATCGAGGCGAGCCGCTCGTGCTCGGCGTTGGCGAGACGGAGCCGCTGCCACAGCCGCTCGGCGTCCTCGGAGGTTCGGACTCCGAGCGCGCCGAGCCTCCGCACCGGGTCCGGTCGCATCCCAACCGCCGCCTCGGCCTTGGTCAGGTTGGCGAAGCCCGCCAGATCCGCCACACCGGCGATGACAGGGATGAGCAGCCCTGACTCGCTCATGAGCGCGAGCGTGGGCACCGCGTGAGCGGCCACGAGCAGCTTGAGCAATTCCATCCGCACCCGTTCCCGCGACAGCAGATCGAGGCCGGCGCGCGCCGCGATGCAGGCATGAAGTCCGTCCGCATCCGGCACGCCATGACCATAAGCGGCGTGAAATCGGAAAAAGCGCAAAATGCGCAGGTAATCCTCGGCAATGCGCGTCCCGGCATCGCCGATGAAGCGTACGTGGCGCCTTTCAAGGTCGCCCAGCCCGCCGACGTAGTCGTGCACCATGCCGTCGGCGGTGGCGGACAGCGCGTTGATCGTAAAATCGCGCCGTTCGGCATCGGCCCGCCAGTCGCGCCCGAACGCGACCTTGGCATGACGCCCGAAGGTCTCGACGTCCTGACGCAGCGTCGTCACCTCGAACGGCTGGCCGTCGACGATCACCGTCACGGTGCCGTGCTCGATTCCGGTCGGCACCGCCTTGAAGCCCGCGACGGTGACGCGGCGGATCACCTCGTCCGGCAGCGCAGTGGTCGCGACGTCGATCTCAGCCGTACGCTCGCGCAAGAGCGCATTGCGCACCGCGCCGCCGACGACACGCGCTTCCTCGCCGTCGCCATCCAGCACCGCCAGCAGTCGCGGCAGCGGCCCCTCGCGCAGCCAGGCGGCGTCAGCAAGCCCGGCCGGTAGGCCGCTCACCGGGTTTCCCCCGGCACGAACACGCCATGCTCATCGTAGTGAGCGGGAATGTAGGTCGAGCCTGGTGGCGCGCCGGAGAAATGCGCAAGCAGGATGAAGCTGCCGAGCATCAGCACCAGCGCGATGAGGGTGAGCGTGACGAGCGTCTTCGGCGGCCACGACGCGCGGGCGAGCACCGCCGACTTCGTGATCCATAGGAACAACGCGAAGACAGCGAACGGCGCCAGGAACAGCGCAAGCTCGGTGAGGATCGGGCGTATCATCCGGCGTAGATCCTCTCATACAGGTTCCGCAAGATACCCGCGGTCACGCCCCAGATGTAGCGCTCCCCGAACGGCATGGCGAAATAATGCCGTTCGATGCCCTTCCAATCGCGCTTGTGACGCTGATGGTTGCCGGGCTGCATGAGAAAATCGAGCGGCACCTCGAACGCCTCCGCCACCTCGGCGGGATTGATCGTCAGACGATAGTCCGGGTCGACGCGCGCGACCGTGGGCAGGATGCGATAGCCGCTGAAGGTGAGATAGAGATCGAGATAGCCGATCGGCTCGATGAAGCGCGCATCGAGCCCGATCTCTTCGTCGGCCTCGCGCAACGCGGCAGCCAGCGGACTTTGGTCGTCCGCGTCGATCTTGCCGCCGGGAAACGCGATCTGTCCGGAATGACTGCGCAGGTCGGGCGTGCGCAGCGTCAGCAGCACGGTCGGCTCGGGCCGCTCGACCACCGGCACCAGAACCGCGGCCGGCCTGGTGGCTTTGACGCCGGCCTTCTCCCACAGCTCGTCATCGAGATCGAGATCGCCGCGTACGGCCGTGGCGGTGTGATCGTCGAGCGCGGCCGGCACATCGAGATTGAGCCTTGCGCGGGCGCGCGCCAAAAACTCGTGCGTGGGCGCCGCCACCTCGTCGATCGGAACGCCGGGCTGCATCAAGCGAATTCCCTCAAACTGTCGGCTGGCGCCATCACGAAGAATTCCGGACCGGATGCGATCCCGAACATGCGCTGCCCGCCGACGTCGCGCTCTTCGCCGAGCTCGACCAGATCGTAGAACAGCGCCCGCGTCACCTTGGCCCACAGATCGCGCCGGACGTGCAGGTACGGCTTGAGCCCGCCGGTGCCGGGCTCGGGCTCGAACCGTAGCGCATGGTCGGCGCCGCAGGCGACCCAGTCATCCACATTGGTGCGGAAGTTGAGAACGCGGCCTTTCGTCCCGTCCTCGATCCGCATCTCGACCGCGAGGAACGGCGCGTCGTCGACCAGGATGCCGACCTTCTCGACCGGAGTGACGAG
>CAMDEB010000272.1 GCA_945893085.1 Rhodoplanes serenus
TCGGGTTCACCGAGAACATCGAGCCGTCGTTGACCATGAGGGTGTAGCCGTCCGCCGGCGAGCTCATCAGCGCGGCGGCGGCGACGCTGCCGTTGCCGCCCGGCCGGTTCTCGACCACCACCGATTGGGCGAGCCGCTCCTGCAGCCGCTGCGCGACGATGCGCGCGACGGTGTCGGGCAGGCCGCCCGGCGCATACGGCACGATCAGCTTGATGCCCTGGTTCGGATACGGCGCCTGGGCCTGCACCGACCAGGGTGCGAGCGCGCAGACGGCGAGCGTTGCCAGGGCAACCAGCGCGAAACGCAATGGCTGGGCACACGTCTTCATCGAAATTCCTCCCGGACGTTGACTTGTTCTTGTCTGGCGTTTTTCAGGCTGGTCAGGCAACGCGCTCCTTCGACGCACCATCGTCGCCGGCGACGCTCAGGGTCCGCCAGTTGGTGGCCTTCGGCACGATGCCCTCGTAGGAGCTGATCTTGGCGAACGGCGTCTGACGCTCCTTGGTGCCGAGCGCCGGGCCGCCGTCGCGCACGCGCTTGGCCGCCTCCACCATCATGTTGCGGAACTCGACCACCGCGAAGTCGCTGGCGCCGAGCCGCTCGCGCGAGCGATCGACGATCGGGCCCATGGTTTCCCACATCGCGATGTCCTGGTTCGGAATGCCGGGGATGCCGGTGAAGTCGCCGAGCTTCATGGCCATGCGATTCTGCATGTAGCCGTTCTCGCGCGTGCGCGTGTTGCGGAACTCGGCATCGAGATCGATGCCGGGCGTCGCCTTGTTGAAGCTGCGCCACATCGCGGTGTCGACGCCGGGCTTGGCCGCGTCGTTCCAGGCGATGAAATAGAACGCGGTGCTGTGGTCGTCGGTCGGGCCCAGCACCGTCGTCACGTTGTAGGCGTTGTTCGGCGGGATCAGCGCCACGAACGGCGCGACATAGACCGTGACCCGCAGATAGTCGTGGGTGTTGGCGTTCTGGATCGGCCGGCGGATCGCCACGTAGCGGAAACCGAAGTCGGTGCGCTCCGACTGATAGCGCGGGGCGCGGTCGGTGGAGGGCCGCAGCCAGGTCTTCTGGTCGGCCTTGGCGCCGTCGACGCGGGCCGGCACCATGTCGGAGGAGTGCAGGCTCGAGCTGTGCGCGGAATCGATCTGCCCCTCCATCACCTGCGCCCAGTTCGCCTTGACGTGGATCTTCAGGATGCTGACGTTGCAGGCCGGCGTCGGCGCGAAGGCCGGCGGCTCGAACGCCGGCATCTCCGCCGCCGGCCCCATGTAGGTCCAGACGAAGCCGCCGGCCTCGCGCGCCGGGTAGGCCTTCTGCTTGACCTTCTCGGTCAGGCCGCTTTCGGCCGGCTCCGAGGTCATCTCGACCACGTTGCCTTCCACGTCCATCTTCCAGCCGTGATAGAGGCAGCGCAGCCCGCATTCCTCGTTGCGGCCGAGCGCCAGCGAGACGCGGCGATGCGGGCAATATTCGTCGAGCACGCCGAGCTTGCCGTCGGTGTCGCGGAACACGACCAGATCCTCGCCGAACAGCCGCGCCCGGACCGGCGCGCCGTCCGGCTCGGCGACCTCCTCGGACAGGCAGAGCGGGGCCCAGTGGCGGCGCATGAGCTGACCCATCGGCGCATCGCCCTCGACCCGGCAAAGAATGTCGTTGTCTTCCCGCGTCAGCATGGTTTCCTCCGTCGACTCGGACTGGCATAAGCTTAGCTCTCTAAGTATAATCGTTCTGAAGCGGCCTGTCGAGTTGGCCGATTGTGCAACGCGGCATGGGGCGCGGAAACGATCCAATGGTTCAAGCGGAACCTGAATCGGAGATGACAGCCTTGCGCGTCGATCGCGCCGAGGAGGTTGCCGAGGGCATCCATCTCTACGAGCTTCGGCATCCGGACGGCGCCGAGTTGCCGGAGTTCACCAGCGGCGCCCACCTGTCGGTGCGGGTGCCGAACGGCATGATCCGCAAGTATTCGCTCTGCAACGATCCCGCCGAGCGCGACCGCTATGTCATCGCCGTGCGCCGCGAGCTTGTGAGCCGCGGCGGCTCGGTCAGCCTGACCGGCAATGTGAAGGCCGGCGACCGGCTTCCGGTGTCTGCGCCGCGCAACGATTTCGTGCTGGTGAAAAGTCCCGCCGGCTATCTGTTCATCGCCGGCGGCATCGGCATCACGCCGATCCTGTCGATGGTCCGGCATCTCAAGAGCACCGGCGGCAAGTTCCGGCTCTATTACTGCACGCGCACGCCGCAGGCGACCGCGTTCCGCGACGAATTGAGCGCGCCGGAGTTTCGCGGCCAGGTGAAAATCCATCACGACAACGGCGACCCCGCCCAGATGCTCGACCTCTGGCCGGTGCTGGAACGTCCCGCCGGCATGCATCTGTATTGCTGCGGGCCGCGGCCGCTGATGCAGGCGGTGCGCGACATGAGCGGCCACTGGTCGCCGTCCGCGGTGCATTTCGAGGCGTTCACCGAGCCGGAAAAGACCAAGGCCGAGGACCAGCCGTTCAAGGTCCGGCTGGTGAAATCCGGCGCGGTGGTCGACGTGCCGGTCGGCACCACCATCCTCGAGGCGATGCGCGCGCAAGGCCACGACGCGCCGAGCTCCTGCGAGAGCGGAACCTGCGGCACCTGCCGCACCCGGTTGCTCAAAGGCGAGGCCGATCATCGCGATCTGGTGCTGGCCGAGGACGAGCACGCCGACAACATCATGCTGTGCGTATCGCGGGCGCGCTCGCCCGAGATCGTGATCGACCGATGACAGACAGCGCACGCACGCTGCGGCTCGGCGTCGCCGGATTGGGCCGCGCCTTCACCATCATGCTGCCGACGTTCATGGCCGACCGCCGCGTCCGGCTGGTCGCGGCGGCCGACCCGCGCGCCGAGGCGCTCGACAAGTTCGCGCAGGATTTCCAGGGGCGACCCCACGCATCGGTCGAGCAGCTCTGCGACGATCCGGATGTCGAAGCCGTCTATATCGCGACGCCGCACCAGGACCATGCGCGCCATGTCGAGATCGCTGCCGCGCGCGGCAAGCACGTGCTGGTCGAGAAGCCGATGGCGATCACGCTCGACGAAGGCCGGCGCATGGTGACGGCGGCACAGAAAGCAGACGTGACGCTGATCGTCGGCCACAGCCACAGCTTCAACAAGCCGATCCTGCGCACCCGCGAGATCATAGCCTCCGGCGCGGTCGGCCGGGTGAAGATGATCACCGCGATCAACTTCACCGATTTCCTGTACCGCGCCCGCCGTCCCGAGGAGCTGGTGACCGAGCGCGGCGGCGGCGTGATCTTCAGCCAGGCCGCGCACCAGATCGATGTGGTGCGGCTGATCGGCGGCGGGCGCGTGCGGACGGTGCGCGCCATGACCGGATCGTGGGATCCGGCGCGTCCGACCGAAGGCGCCTATTCGGTGCTGCTCGGCTTCGAGGACGGCGCTTTCGCCACCGCGACCTACTCGGGCTACGGGCATTTCGATTCCGACGAGTTCACCGGCGGCATCGGCGAACTGGGCAACACGAAGGACCCGCAAGTTTACGGCGCCGCGCGGCGCGCGCTACAATCCGTCTCAAGCGCCGACGACGAGGCCCGTCTCAAGGCGGCGCGGAACTACGGCGGCGCGAACTACGCCGCGCCCCCTCCCCGCACGCTGCTGCACCAGCACTTCGGCTTCCTGGTGGCAAGCTGCGAGCGCGGCGACCTGCGTCCGCTGCCGAACGGCGTGATGATCTACGGCGACGCCGAGCAGCGGCTCGACGAACTGCCGGCGCCGGCGATTCCGCGCGTCGAAGTGATCGACGAGTTCTACAATGCGGTCGCGTCCGGCAAGCCTGCCGTGCACAGCGGCGAGTGGGCGCTCGCCACCACCGAGGTCTGTCTCGCCATGCTGCAATCGGCGCGCGACAACAAAGACATCGCGCTGCATTATCAGGTCGCGGTCACGGAAGGCGCGCCTGCATGAAAAAGCCCAAGCGCCCGACCAACGGCAACGCCACCGCGTCGATCCTGCGGCACTGGCAGAAGGCGGTGCCCAACGATCGCCTCGCCCATCTGGTCAAGGACACCACGCGCGCGTTCATTCGCGCGCTGCAGATGCGGCTGACGCAGCATTCGGTCTCGTTCGGCCATTGGGCGTTCCTGCGCATCCTGTGGGAGACCGACGGCCTGACCCAGCGCGAGCTGAGCGAACAGGCCGGCGTGATGGAGCCGACCACCTTCTCCGCGATCAAGGCGATGGAGAAGCTCGGCTACGTGATGCGCAAGCAGGTGTCGGCCGACAAACGCAAGATGTACGTCTATCTCACGCCCAAAGGACGCCTGCTCAAAAGCAAGCTGGTGCCGCTCGCCGAGGCGGTGAACAGCGTCGGCATCCGCGGCGTCAAGCCGTCCGACATCACGGCGACGCGGCGGACCATGCTGGCGATCCTGGAAAATCTCGCGCGCGACGAAATGGAGTCATCGAACGCGCAGCACCGCATTCCCTCGACGCGCGAGCTGTCGCGGCTGGTGTCGGATGCGGGCAAGGGCCGCGTCGCCGCCAAGCGGCGGGCGTAAGCGGCCTCAGTCTAGGGCGTACGCCGGACGCGCCAGCCCAGAACGATCGCCTGGATCGGTTGCCGATTCAGCGACTCGACCCAGGCGCCATCGGTCCAGAGACATGCGAACGGCACGAGATAGGTGCCACTGTGATCTTCGCAAAGAATTTCGAAAGGTTGATCCGCGGGCGGCTCGCCACTGTTGAATTCCGCGATACGGGATGCGCGCGTCGCCATTGTCATTGCCTCGATCCGCGGGAATGAAGAGCCTAATGCCGCGACGTCTCGCCGGCTTCGATCTCGCCGCTCTTCTCGAGATACGCATGTCCCAAATTGCCGATCGCGTCGGCCATGAGCTTCGCCTGGTCGTCGGCGGGCGCCAGCAGGATCAGATCCGCCAGGCTTTCGGCGATCAGGGCTGCGACCTCCGCCAGATCCGCGCCGTCGCGTTCCAGGCGCTTTCCGACCAGCTCGTTGATGTCGCAATGCAGACAATCGGACATGGCACTTCCCTCACTCATATACGTCAGTCTTAGAATCCCCGACGCTCTCCACCGGAATCGAGGCGGCGTAATGACAGCGGGGGCGCCAGGCACTCAATCAAGCCGCCACGTGGTTCAATTCGATGACAGGTTTGATTTTTCTCAACTCACGGCTGATTTCCTTTTGAGCTGTCAGCATGTCATAGCGGCTCTGCAAGTTAAGCCAGAATTCGGCGGACGTGCCGAACAATTTGGCAAGACGAAGCGCCGTGTCCGCCGTGATCCCAATCTCCTCGGCCACAATGCGTTCAATCCGAGTACGCGGAATGCCCAGCATCTTGGCTGCACCGTACGGCTTGAGTTTGAGCGGAACCAGGAACTCTTCGCGGAGAACTTCGCCAGGATGCATGGGTGCGAGCTTTTTCATTGTTCTGCTTCCTCTGCTCAATCGTGATAGTCGACAATTTCAACATCGATCGGGCCATCTTTGGTCCATTTGAAACAGACGCGATATTGGTCATTGATCCGGATCGAGTGCTGTCCCTTTCGGTCCTTGTGCAGCGGCTCCAGCCTGTTGCCGGGCGGAACCTTCAAATCTTCAAGCCCAATCGCGGCGTTGACTATTTCGAGCTTTCGTCGCGCGGCTTTCACGATATTCGTGGGGAAGCCCTTTGGGCACTCCCCGGAAAAAACGGCTTCTGTTTCCTTGTTTTTGAAGGCCCTGATCATGGCGATACGTATCTATGAATGATACGTAAGTCAAGGTGCGCGTATCATTCGCAGATACGCGTGTGCCGCGCATGACATTTCTAGCGCGAACGGTTCATGACCGGGAAAACATCTCGCTCGTCTCTTCAAGGCATCGAAGAGCTTCGGCACCCCAGCAACCTCCGCAGCCCGAGAAGACAAGGTATAGCCGCCACCGTTCCTGGCCAACGGCCGCACATATCGCAGAGCGCGGCCATTTTGATGGATTCTTGATGAAGGCGGCGCGTTGGAGAAAATCGCCTAAGCCTTTGGAAACCGCTGGCGCTCCCTGGGGGAATCGAACCCCCGTTTCAGCCTTGAGAGGGCCGCGTCCTAACCGCTAGACGAAGGGAGCAGACAGTGGAATTCTTGAAATAACTCCTATCGCCATACGAAGCAAGCGTGGGAGTTTCCGGCCTGTACCGCGCCCGGTTCTTTGGACACAAGTTTGATTTAAGCGACGTGCTTCATGTTGGCTTGCTCCCAGGCAAGACGGGTTTTGCGCGGGCTGCGTAGCCCATTTTTCTCAATGAGCCACTCGACGTTGTAGAGTTCGAAGAACTT
>CAMDEB010000273.1 GCA_945893085.1 Rhodoplanes serenus
TGCGCGCGGCCGCGCGCGCCGCGCCCGACGGCTACACGAACCTGTTCGCCAATTCGAGCTCGACCTCGATCAATCCCGCGCTCTACGCCAACGTCGGCTACGACACGCGCAAGGACTTCGCGCCGATCGGTCTGCTCGCCTCGGCCGGCATTGGGCTGATCGCGCATCCGTCGTTTGCACCCAACACGGTGACCGAGCTGATCGCATTCGCCAAGCGCGAGCCCGGCAAGCTGAACATCGGCACCTCGCCGCCCGGCAGCGGCTCGCACCTGTCGGCCGAGCTGTTCAAGGCGCGCACCGGCATCAGTGTCACCTATGTTCCCTACAAGGGCGCCGCAGCATTGACCACCGATCTGCTCGGCGGCCACATTCCGCTGGCGTTCAGCGTGGTGCCGGCCGCGCTTGGCAACATCCACGCCGGCCAGCTCAAGGTCCTGGCGATGACCGGCACCGAACGGATCGGCGTGCTGCCGAATGTGCCGACCGTCTCCGAAACCATGCCCGGCTTCGAGGCCGTGCTGCGCTACGGGCTGCTCGCACCCGCCGGCACGCCGCGGCCGATCATCGAGCGGCTCAACAAGGAGCTGCGCGCGGCGGTGAGTTCCGCGGAGATGAAGGATCGCATCGCCAAGGAGGCCGGCTCCGCGCTCAGCTCGACGCCCGAGGAATACGCCGCCGAAATGGTGCGCGAGGACGGCATCTGGGGGCCGCTGATCCGCGGGCTGAACCTCAAGGTCGAGTAACGGCGGCGGCGTCGCGACCGTCCGGCGCGGGACCGGGCCGCATTAACCTTGGGCGATAACCACGCGTGCAAAGAAGCGTCGCCGCGGCATTGGATTCGATTGTCCGCTCCGATACTTGAGTCCCATCGAGCACGGTGGGAATCGAATGCTGAACCGACGATCGTTCGTCGCTGCTGGCGCGTCAGCCCTGGCGATGCTTGGCAGCGTCCGGGTCACCGTCGGACAAGGCTGGGGTGCGACGCGCCGTTCCGTCCGCGGCATGGACGCCAACGATCCCGATCTCGCCGCCTATCGCGCCGCGGTTGCGGCGATGAAGGCGCTGCCGCCCTCGGACCCCAGAAACTGGAATCGTTTCGCCGACATCCATCGCAATTTCTGTCCGCATGGGAACTGGTACTTCCTGCCGTGGCATCGCGCCTATCTCGTGGCGCTGGAGCGCATCTGCCGGCAGTTGTCCGGCAAGGCCGACTTTGCGCTGCCCTATTGGGACTGGACCGCCGAGCGGGAGCTGCCCGCGGCCTTTACGGCGGGCGATCCGAGATCAAATCCGCTCAATCATCTCCGGCCCGGCTTTGCCGGCGGCCGATCGCTCGCCGACGACATGGTCGGCGCGGAGGTGATGTCGCGTGTCTTGAACAGTCCCGACTTCGAGGCCTTCGGCAGCGTGCGGCCGCGCGGCCAGAACAGCACGGATGCGAGCTGGCAGCGCCGGATGGGCGCGAAGACCGAGTTCGAGTTCAATCCGCATGACGGCGTGCATCTCACGATCGGCGGCGACATGGCGACCGTCGAGATGGCGTCGCGCGATCCGATCTTCTATCTGCATCACTCCAACGTCGATCGCATCTGGCACGCCTGGAACCGGCGCGGCAACGACAACAGCCCCGAAATCCTGTGGCAGGATTTTGCGTTCTTGCGCAACTTCACCCATCCCGACGGCTCGCCGTGGAACGTGGCGGTTGCCAACCTGCAATCGACGGCCGCGCTCGGCTATCAATACGAGAGCGACACGATCGGGCGGCAGCACCTGAGCGGCGGCGAAGCGTTCGCGGCCGATCCGGTCTCGACCGCCGACAAGGCTCCGGTCACGCAGCTGATCGCCTACCGGCGCCTGATGGACCACGATTCGACGCAAGCGAACCGGGGCCTGCGCCGCATTCCGTTGCCGATGGGAGGTGCGTTCCACATGGCCTCCGCCGACAACGATCGCGCGGCCTCGCGCGATCGGCCAATCGGCATTTCGGTGCCGCTCGGCCGGCCGCTGTCCGAACTCATCCATCCGTCCGCGCTGGCGGCATCCAACGTGTCCACGCCCGGCGCCCGGTCGAGGCGGCAGCGGGTCTGGGCGACGATCCGCGATATCGACCCGCCGTCGGATCTCAACACCCGGCTTCGCGTGTTCGTCAATTGCGGCGAGCTTTCCGCCACCACGGATGCGACAAATCCGCATTATGCCACCAGCGTCAGCTTCTTCGGCGGCGGGCATGTGCACCATCGCGGCGGCCATGCGCGCGGAATGGGCACGTCTGGCGCCTGCGTCTCCGTCGACTTGACGCCGGCGCTGTCCCGGATCAGCCGGACCAAGCAATTCCCGAACGACCGGATCGTGGTGCAGATGCTGCCGGTGTGTCCGACCGGCACTCCCACCGGCAGCAATGTCCGGCCCCGGCGCGTGGACATCGCCATTATTTAGAGCATGATCGGTGCGATGATGCGGAGATCCAGATTGCAGGCCGGGAGCTCGCTCGGCGGGGCGCTGTTGAACGGATTGACGGCGCTGGTGTTCATGGGGCTTGCTTTCACCATGTCTCCGTCCTCGTCATTGCTCGCGCAGGAGGCCAGCGCCACCGCCGCGGCGCCGGCCCGGCTTTCCGTGAAAGTGCCGCAGGCGAACGGCACCGTGATGCTCGAGCTGGTGGTCAAGTCGTTCCGCAAGCCCGCGACCGGCAACATCGGCGGCGTGGTGCGGCTCAAGCGTCCCGGCGGCAAGGCGGTCGAGATCGGACGGTTCTCCTTGTTCCCGGCGGAGTCGTTCGCGAGCGCCGGCGAGGAGCAGCGCTTCCAGTTCAACGTTGGCAGCGCCTTGAAGCAGCTCGACCTGGCCGGCGGCCAGGCCGAGGTCGAAGTCGCGCTGATCGACCGTTCGAACGGCAAGGTTGCGGCCGACGCGGCGCTGACCGTCGGCAACGTCCAGATCGTGACGCGCTGAGCTGGCGGCGGTTACGGCCGGATCGCTTTCTTGGCGCGCTCGACGATGTCCTTCGGCGTCGCGTAGAGCTTCGCGACCACCTCCTGCACCTTGGCGCCGGACAGGGGGTCGATATCGACGCGCATCTTCTCGGCGTCTTCGAGGAACTGCTTGTCCTGCATGGTCGCGTCGAACGCCTTGCGCAGGATGTCGAGCTGCGCCGGCGGCGTGCCCGGCGGCGCGATGTAGGAGCGGTGGAACACGGTCTGGCTGATCACCAGCTCGACCACCTTGCGGTCCTCGGCGTTCTTGACGTAGTCGAACACCGTCGGAACGCCCATCTTGGTCAGCTCCGGATGCGGATCGAGACTCACCTGCAGCAGCACGTTGGCCTTGTTGTCGCGCAGCCAATCGGGCTTCTGCGACTTGAAGCTCGACCAGTCCCAGCCGCACAGGCCGTCGAGCTCGCCGCGCTCCACGGCAAGCGCCATATCGGGCGTGCCGCGATAGCCGGACACGATGTCGTAGATCGCGCCCGACGTGTTCTTGTGCAAATAGCCGTACTCATAGGTCGAGTCGTTGGGCGCGGAGCCGCCGAACTTGGCCGGCACCTTCAGGGTGTCGTCGAATTTCGCGATCTTCGATCCCTTCAGCGTGACGCAGACCCGCGTGCCGCTGTTGGCGGTGCCGATGTAGAGCACCTTGGTCGGATCCCAGACCGCCTCGGCGCGCGGATCGAGCAGCGGGCCCATGATCGCCCCCGGCATGATGCCGGCGATGGCGGTGCCGTCCTTGGGCGCGATCGCGCTGACGAACTGCGCCGCCTTGGCGCTGCCGGCGCCCGGCATGTTCTTGACCACGATGATCGGCTGGCCGGGGATGTTGCGTCCAAGATGACGGGCGACCACGCGCGCGTAGATGTCGTAGCCGCCGCCCGGCGGCGCGCCGACCAGCAGGTCGATGGTCTTGCCGGCGAAGTAATCGGCGGCCGTCGCGGGTGTGGCGAGCAGCGTCGCGGCGAAGGCGATTGTGGCAAACTGAAGCGTCCCGATCCTCATCGACGGCCTCCCACTGAATGACAGTGTCTTTTGCCGGAAGGCTAGGTCATCCCGAAACGGCCGACAATGGGCTGTTTCCGCGCACCCGCGGCGCCCGAATTGGGTCAAAGTCCGGGCGTTCATTGGGGCGCATTGACGGGGGTCGTGGCGGGGCCGTAGGTTCCGGACCTCGTTCGAATCATCCGAGGGGTCCATGAGGCTGCGCCTCCCGCATCTTTGTCTCGCGATCGCCGTGTCCGCGGCGGCGCTTTACGCGCCGGGCGCGGGCGCCTTCACGTTCGAGAACAGCATCACCGACAAGGACGGCAAGAAGTTCGACGTCGAGGAGCAGGCCAAGGCCTTCCGCAAGAACGACCTCAGCCCCGCCTTCAACGGTGGCAACAAGCGCGAGATCGACACGCCGTTCGGCAAGGGGACGATCCAGTTCGGCGCCCAGCCGGGCAATGGGATGTTCGGATCGGGCTTCGGCTCGCGACTGTCGCCGCGCGACGTCGACCGGATCGTCGCGCCGCCGGGGTTGCAGCACCGCTACGATAATTGAGCGCGGCCGTCACGCGTCAGCCAGCATCCGCCCGACGCTCGGCCAGCTCTGCCGTCCGAAGTTCAGCAGGTCGCCGGTCAGGTCCGGCGGGCACCAGTCGAGCAGCGCCGGCTTGAACGCCGGGCGCGACCTGATCCGCGCAAACCAGTCGGTCACGCGCGGGCGCCGTCTGGTCCACATCTCCGACATGCCGAGCATGTCCAGCCGGTTGACGTAGGGCGTCATGGCGATGTCGGCGAGCGAGAACGTGGCGCCGGCAAGCCACGGCCGGTCGGCGAGCGTCGTTTCCATCTTGCCGAGATAGCCGTCGTAGAGCCGGTATTTTTCGCCGAGGCCCGGCGCGTCGAAGCCGAGCGTCACGATCTCCTTCTTGCGCTCGTGCCAGCGCGGCGTCACCGACTGCGACGGCGTGCTGGCAAGGAATGCGTCGTATTCGCGCTGCGGCAGCCGCCGGATGATGTTGCGGTGGCACGACGAGAAGGTGACTTCGGCGCAGGCCGGATGAATGTCCTCGTCCACCGCCTTGGTCCAGACGCGCATCGCCGCGCGCTCGGCCGCGCCCGGCGGCTTGAGCGGCGTTTCGGGAAATGCGTCGTCGATGTATTCGTTGATGACGGTCGACTCGACGAACACCGCGCCGTCGTGCACCAGCGTCGGCACCACCGCCTTCGGGTTGAGCTTCATGTATTGCGGGTCGAACTGGTCGCCCTTGAGAATGTCGAGATAGTGGCCCTGCCATTCGATGGCCTTCTCGCCAAGCGCAAAGCGCACCTTGGCGGCGCAGACCGAGGAGCCGTGGTGGTAGAGGTCGAGCATGATCGCTCCTTTCGGCATGCCTTGACATTCGGACAAAATTGTCCGATATTGGCTCCGGCATTTCCGAGGCATGCTAGCGTACGGCAATGAACAAGCGCGACAGATTCATTGCCGAGTTGAGGGGTGAGGCCCGTGCGAGAGGCCTGTCATTTCGCGCCGAGGCTTGGCGCGGCAAGGGCGGGCACATGATGGTGTTCGTCGGCGACCGGCTCACCACTGTTCCGTCACGCGAGATCGATCCGAAAACCGCAAGAAAAATCAGAAAGCAACTCGGTCTCGCGGATTGAGACAACCGGGCGCACATGCCCAACGAATAGGAGCATTGCATGCGGTCCTACGTCTATCGTGCCGAATTCGAGCGGGGCTCGCGGCGGGGCTATGTCGTGAGTTTCCCGGACGTTCCGGAGGCGATCACGCAGGGGCGCGCCATGGCCGACGCTCGCGCCATGGCCGAGGAAGCGCTCGGCCTCGTGCTCCTGACTTATCTGCAACGCGGGATGCCGCTGCCGAAGCCGCGCGCGAGGGGCCGCAGCCTTATTGAAATTACAGTCGCGCCGGAAGTGGCTGCCAAGCTGGCGGTCCTGGAGGCGTTTAGGGCTGCTGGCATCAGCAAGTCCGAACTGGCGCGCCGCATCGGCAAGGACGAAAAAGAGGTGCGCCGCATTCTCGATCCCAAGCACGCGACCAAATTGCCGGCGCTGACCGCCGCGTTGCGCGCGATGGGCAAGCGGCTGGTGGTCGGCGTGGTGGAGGCGGAGGCGGCGTAAGCGGCGGCCCGCACCCACCTGTTCTCGCGCAATCGTTGCCACATCGTCATGCCCGGGACAAGCCCGGGCATGACGGGGACGGGCTATCGGCTCACACCCCCTTCGCCATATCCCGCAGCTTGAACTTCTGAATCTTCCCCGTGCTGGTCTTCGGCAATTCCACGAACACCACATGGCGCGGCACCTTGTAGCCGGCGAGATTGTTCTTG
>CAMDEB010000274.1 GCA_945893085.1 Rhodoplanes serenus
ATCGACGGCAAGGTGCTGCCGCCGGACGACTTCGATGCCCAGGCCAAGATGGTGATGGAGAACCTGACCCGGGCGCTCGCCGCCGGCGGCGCGAAACTCTCCGACGTCGTCAAGATCACGATCTACATCTGCAACCAGCACGACGTGCCGAAGGCGCGCGGCGTCTTGCTGAACTATTTCGCCGGTCATCCGCCGGGCAGCACGCTCTGCATCCTGCGCGGGCTCGCGCATCCGAATTTTCTGCTGGAGATCGAAGCGATCGCCGCGGTGTGACACCGGCGGTCCGAACGGTCAGAAATCCGAGACGACCAGTTCGTAGGAGCCCTTGCGGCCCCGGGAATAGACCTTGGCCGCGGCCGCGCAGATGCGATCGCGATATAGGCCGAACGTGCCGAGCAGGCCGGCCTCGTCGGCGGGCGCGTCCGGCTGAAGTTTCTTCAAGGCATCCGCGGTGACGAAGAACGAACACTCCATGGCGCTGTCATAGCCCCAGAAACGCACGGCGCGCCGCGTCGCATCGTAGCTGCAGGAGGCGTTGGGGAAACTGATCGCCATGGTGTCCGTAAAAATGCCTACTCGGCCGTGCTTCGCGCCAACGGATAGTCGGCGCTCTCGTAGAGGCGTTGAATGTCCTCGAAGGTGAAACGGGCCTCGTCGACCTCGAGACAGGCGCCCAACATCGCCGCGGCGGGAACCTGCTCGACGGCGAAGCGCAGCGCTTCCGCTGCCGTGGCAAACCGCTTGTAGCCGCTCGGGCGACCGGACTTCCGGCTGCGGCTGGGGAACAGCTCCGCCGGCGCGCCGTAATTAAACGCACTGAGGTCACGTTGCGTTCGCGACTGGTCTCGGACGTAGTTGAGAGTTTGGACGGCAGGACGCATCGGGACCTCCAAAGACATTGCTGCGAGACCGCCGGGACGTCGGTCTCGCGTCATCATGACAGGCTCTTGGCAGAGCGCGCGGGCGGCGCTTTGGCTAAGTGTCTCGAAAATATACGATAAACCGTCGCCCGGAGGATCCTCGTCGGCTACTGCCCCTATATAAGGCTGTACCGCGCAAAAACTAGTTCAATCGGGCGTATTATTTGCCTCCCAGCACGCCGGTCGGCCGTCGTCTCGACTCGTTGACCGATCCGTCAGACAATATTGTGACGCCAGATGGCTTCGTAAAACGCCGACAGGGAAGAAAGCACCATGGCCAAGTTCACCTATGATCACCTGCATATCCGCACCGCGAACCCGGAGACGACCGCGAAGTGGTTCGAACACGTCTTCGGCGCCGAGGTGATCCGCACCATGCAGCAGGGCAAGCCGCGCATCGACGTGAAGCTCGGCGGCGCCAACATCTTCATCGCGCCGGTGGCCGCGGGCGATGGCGTCAACTCGCCGCCGACCACCCCCTATCAGGGCCTCGATCATTTCGGATTGTCGGTGACCGGTATCGACGCGATCGCCGCCGATATGAAGGCCAAGGGCGTCGAGTTCACCAAGGAGCCGACCACGGTCCGGCCGGGGACGCGCGTCTGCTTCATTCGCGGCCCCGAAGGCATCTCGATCGAGCTGCTGGATCGAACGGTCTGAGCCGGCAGGCCGGACTTCCAAGAACGCTTTGGCCGGGGCGAGGGCTGCGCGCATGCGGGCGCAGCCGCGCGCAACGCTTTGACCGTGTTCAAAGCCGCCAGATGCCCCTGTCGGGCTGCGTACTGGAGCAGCCGCGGAATGGCCCAACCTGGCCGTTTCCGGCCTGGTTGGTTAACAAATAAGAAATGGTGACGAACTACAGTATTCCGGATCACCCCTGCGAAGGCCCCCATGATCCGGATTCTGACCTGTCTCGTCACCGAACACGATTGGCGCCTCGTCCTCGTCGCCGGCGTCGTCTGCTTCCTGGCAAGCCTGACCGCCATCAGCCTGTTCAATCGGGCGCGCGCGACCGGCGCCCACACGCGCGTGACGTGGCTGATGGCTGCCGGCGCCGCGACGGGATGCGGAATCTGGGCCACCCATTTCATCGCGATGCTCGCCTACGATGCCGGTGTGCCGGTGGCCTACGGTCTCGGCCTGACCGGACTGTCGCTGGTGGCCGCTGTCGTCGTCACCGCGATCGGTCTGAGCGTCGCAGTCTACAGCCCGATGCGATGGGGCCCGCCGCTCGGCGGCGGAATCGTCGGCGCCGGCGTCGCCTGCATGCACTATCTCGGGATGTGGGCGGTCGAACTGCCGGGCGTCATTGCGTGGTCGTTTGACCTGGTCGCGGCGTCCATCTTCATCGGAATGCTGCTTGGCATGACCGCGCTGAAGGTCGCCGCCCGCCGCAGCGACAAGCGATCCCTGTTCATCGCCGCGGTCCTGATGACGCTGGCCATCGTGTCGCATCATTTCACGGCGATGGGCGCCGTCGGGATCGTTCCGGATCCGAATCGTGTCATCACGTCCCTGTCGCTGTCACCAACCACCCTGGCGATCGCCGTCGCCAGCGCCGCGATGGCGATCCTGGCCACCAGCCTGGTGAGCGCATTCGCCGACCGCAGGCTCGACGAGAAGAGCTTCCTGCTCGCGACCGCGGTCAACAACATGTCCCAGGGGCTGGTGATGTTCGACTCGAGCGAACGCCTGGTGATCTGCAACGACAGCTATCTGAAGATGTACGGCCTTTCGCCGGACGTCATCAAACCGGGCTGCACGCTCAGCGAGATCATTCGCATCCGCGCGGAAACCGGCAGCCTCCAGCGCGGCGCCAAAGATTACCGGACCGAGCTCCTGAAGGCGATGAGCGAGGACCGCACCCTGGACTGGATCTCCGAGTTGCCGGACGGACGCACGATCTCGCTGATCAATCGCCCGGTCGCCGGCGGCACGTATTGGCTGGGAACCCACGAGGACATCACGGCACGCCGGGTCGAGGAAAAGAAGCGCGCCTCGATCGAGGAGCAGGAGGAGCGCCGCGCAGCCACCGAGTCCGCGATCCGCTCGTTCCGCGTGAGCGTGGAAATCGTATTGAGTACGGTCAGCAAAAGCGTCACCGAAATGAAATCGACGGCGTCGAATCTTTCGGCTTCGTCGACCGAGACGTCGCAACGCACAACCGGCGCGGTGGATACGTCGAACGAAGCCTCGGCCAACGTCGGCGCCGCGGCGGCCGCGGCCGAGGAGCTTTCGAGCTCGATTGCGGAGATCAGCCGGCAGCTCGGCGAGGCGACGAAGCTCGTCCGCACCGCGGTCACCGAAGCGCAGACCACGAACTCCGAGATCGTCGGCCTGGCCAAGGCGGCGCAGGAGATCGGCGACGTCGTGAAGCTGATCCGCGCGATCGCCGGACAGACCAATCTGCTGGCGCTCAACGCCACGATCGAAGCGGCTCGCGCCGGCGAAGCAGGCAGAGGATTCGCGGTGGTCGCCTCGGAGGTGAAATCGCTCGCGATCCAGACCGCCGATGCGACGGAGAAAATCGCCGCGCAGATCGAAGCCGTGCAGAAGTCCACGACCTCCGCGGTCGAAGCGATCCACCGCAGCACCGAGCGCATGCAGCAGATCGACATCTACACCTCGGATATCACCGCCTCGCTCGACCGGCAGAACGCCGCGACCGAGGAGATCTCGCAGAACGTGACGAGCGCAGCCGAGGGCACCAAGGTGGTCGTCTCGGTGCTCAACGCGGTGAGCGACGCGATCAACAAGGGACGGGGATCGGCGCAGACCGTGCTCGGCGCCTCGGAAGCGGTGGAAACCGCCGCCGCCAACCTGAAGCAAAAGGTCGAAACCTTCCTCGGCAAGGTCGCCGCCTGACGGCCCCGGTCCGATCGACCATCGTCAGGGCCTGCCCCCAGCAGCGACACCATGGCATCGCCCGCCGGCGCTATGTCCGGTGGTGGACATAGAAAAGCCGTGCTATAGAGGCTCTCTTCCGTCCATCGGCGGTAACGGCCGGCATGCTGTTCTGCGTGCGCTCCGCCCTCAACCCAACACAGAAAGCCCGTTCGTTTGGAAAACAGCTCAGATTCTGCGCATTCCACTGCAGTACCGACGGCGCGGGCCTGGATGCAGATTCTTGCGCCCTACCGCCAGCCCAGCAACTGGCGCGGCATCGTCGAGATCGGGATCACGCTTATCCCTCTGGTCGCGCTGTGGATTCTGATCTGGGTGACGCTCGACATCGGCTATTGGCTGTCCTTGCTGCTGGCGGTGCCGGCGGCGGGCTTCATGGTGCGGCTGTTCATGATCCAGCACGATTGCGGGCACGGCGGTTTTTTCCGCCATCGCCTGGTGAACGACTGGGTCGGCCGCGTGCTCGGCGTGCTGACGGCGACGCCCTACGACTTCTGGCGGCGCACCCACGCGCTGCATCACGCCACGTCGGGCAATCTCGATCGTCGCGGCTTAGGCGACGTCGACACCTTGACCGTGCGCGAATATCAGGCGCTGTCGCTATGGGGACGGCTTCGCTATCGGCTGTACCGGCACCCGGCGGTCATGTTCGGCATCGGACCGACCTACCTGTTCGTGCTGCGAAACCGCCTGCCGTTGGGTCTGATGCGTGAAGGCTGGGGCCCATGGCTCAGCACCATGGCCACCAATTTCGCTATTGCGGCGGTCGTCGCGACGCTGATCTGGTTCATGGGCATCGGTACGTTCCTGCTGGTGCACATGCCGGTCATGCTGCTCGCGGCTTCGATCGGTGTCTGGCTGTTCTATGTGCAGCATCAGTTCGAGCACACATTCTGGGATGAGAACCCGCAGTGGGACCGGCATGAGGCGGCACTGCACGGCAGCTCGCACTACGATCTGCCGGGCGTGCTGCGCTGGTTCACCGCGAACATCGGCATGCACCATGTGCATCATCTGAGCAGCGGCATTCCGTATTACCGGCTGCCGCAGGCGCTGCGCGACCATCCCGAACTGCGCAGCGTCAGCCGGCTGACGCTGCTGCAGAGCTTCGGCTGCGTCCGTCTGGTGCTGTGGGATGAAAACCAGCGCCGCATGGTCTCCTTCCGCGAAATCCGCGGATGGCGGCGGCAGGCCTGACCGCCAACGCGGCTTCGCCGGTTCAGAACGTCGACTTCAGCTTCAAATGATCGAGCCGGTTCGCCGACGGAACGTCGATGCGCCGCACCGAGCCGCTCTGCAGCACGTCCAGCGGAATGCTCACGCCCGCCGTGCCTGAGTTCCAGAGCTTGCGGTAGAAGTCCGGCAGCGTCTTGGTGACCTCGCCGCCGATGCCGATGACGACGTCGCCGCGCCGCAAGCCGGATTTTTCCGCCGGGCTCTGCGGCGTCACGCGGTTGACGAACAGCCGGCCGCCGACCTCGTCGGCATTGACGCCGAGCCACGGCCGGGCCGGGCCGGACACGCGCCCATCGGCCAAGAGGTCGCCCAGGATCGGCAGCAGCGCGTCGGTCGGCACGAACATGTTGCCGGGGTTGTTTTCCCTTGCACCCGAAGCGTCGCCGACGATGAGCGAGCCTACCCCCACCAGCTTGCCCTCGCGGCTGACCAGGGCCGCGCCGCTCCACGCCGGGTGCGGCGGCGCGGTGAAGATCGCGCCATCCACCATGTACTCCCAGCTGCCGGCGAACTCGCGCTTGGAGGCGACGTGAACCGCCGCCAGCATGCCTGAGCCGCCGAAGCTCGCGACCAGAACCGGATCGCGCTCCTTGACCTCGGCGGACTTGCCAAAAGTCAGCGGCTTGAGCTTGAGCGGCTCGATCGAGCGGAGCAGGCCGAAGCCGGTGTTGTGATCGTAGCCGACGATGGTCGCCGGGACGCTGCGGCCGGCGTTGGTGATGATTTCGGCGGCATGGGCCTCGACCATCAGATAGCCGATGGTGAGCACCAGGCCGCTTTCGTCGATGACGATGCCGGATCCCTCGCGCTCGCGGCCGAGGTTCGACACCGAGGTGCCGTCGGGCGCGATGAAGGTCTTGATCCGCACCACGGCGGAAACCAGGTCATCGAGCGAAGTGCTCTGCGCCGAAGCCGCCGAGCCGCCCAGCCCCAGCGCCAGGACCAGCAGCGCCGCAAGCGCTTTCAAGCTCCGGGTCGACGGTTGAAGGTTCCGCACGATGGCCCCCTGCAAGGCGGCGTTCACCAGAGCGTTACCATGCGCTTCGGGACCAAAAAACGCCAAGGCCGGATCACATCTTTGTGTACCGCGCCCGGTTCTTTGGACACAAGTTTGATTTAAGCGACGTGCTTCATGTTGGCTTGCTCCCAGGCAAGACGGGTTTTGCGCGGGCTGCGTAGCCCATTTTTCTCAATGAGCCACTCGACGTTGTAGAGTTC
>CAMDEB010000275.1 GCA_945893085.1 Rhodoplanes serenus
CTCGCGGTCGAAACGGCACGGACCTTCGGGAAGAGCCGCATCGCGCTCGGCGGCGGCGGCACCGTCACCGCGCGGCTTGCGATCGGCGCCGACGGCCGGCGCTCGCTCTGCCGCGCCGCTGCCGGCATCGAGACCGACGGCCACCGCTATCCGCAGACCGCGCTGACCTTCAACCTGCGCCACGCGCGGCCGCACCATGACACATCGACCGAGTTCCACACCGAGAGCGGGCCGTTCACACTGGTGCCGTTGCCGGGCGCGCACTCCAGCCTGGTCTGGGTGGCGGAGCCCGCGGAAGCGGAGCGGCTTGTCGCGCTCGACGATGGCTCACTCGCCGACGAAATCGAACGCCGTTCGCATTCCATCCTGGGCCGGATCGCGCTCGAACCGGGCCGCGGCGAGTTTCCGCTGGCGATCGAGACCGCGCGCAACTTCGGCACCAACCGCATCGCACTGATCGGCGAAGCGGCGCATCTCATTCCGCCGATCGGCGCGCAGGGCCTCAACCTTGGGCTGCGCGATGCCGCCACGATCGGCGAACTGGTGGTGGAGGCGCATCGCGGCGGCGGCGATCCCGGTTCGCCGGAATTGCTGGCCCGCTACGACGCGCGGCGCCGCGCCGACGTCAAAAGCCGCACTGTGGCGATCGACCTGCTCAACCGCTCGCTGCTCTCCGATTTCTTCCCGGTGCAGGGCGCGCGCGGGCTGGGCCTCTACCTCATCGACCGGATCGGGCCGCTGCGCCGCGCCGTCTTGCGCGAGGGCGTCGCGCCTTCGGCCTCGCAGCCGCGGCTGATGCGCGGCGAGGCGCTTTAGCGACCGCATCGTCGGCGCCGAACTTCGGCGCGCGCTTGGTCTTGCCGCGCGAGCGGAATGCCGGATCGAGCGGCAGCGGCAGCGCCGGCAGCATCGCGCCGCTCGCACCCGCGACCTTGTGCGCGAACAAGCCGCGCTCGACGAAATGCGGATCGCGCAGCGCCTCCTCCAGCGTGCTCACGATGGTGACGCAGCAATCCGCCGCCGCAAGCACCGGCCGCCACGCTTTCGCATCCCGCGCGGCAATCAGCGCCGCCACCGCCGCAATGCTCGCCGCCGGATCGCGCTCGTCGTCGACGAATTGCGGCGCCAGCCCGATCGCCGCGGTGAACGCCAGCCAGAATTTCTGCTCCAGCGCGCCGCACGCGACGATCTTGCCGTCCTTGGTCGGATAAAGCTGATAGCGCGGCGAGCCGCCGGTCAGCCGCCCGTCGCCCGAACCCGGAAATTGCCCGGTCGCGTGGCCCGCGGCGAAGGCGTGCCAGGCGAAGGTGAACATCGCATCGGCCATCGCGACGTCGACATGGCAACCCTCGCCGCTCGCGTCGCGCCGCCGCAGCGCCAGCAGGATGTTGATCACCGCCGGCATGCCGCCGCCGCCGATGTCGGCTGCGAGCATCGGCGGCACCACCGGCCGGTCGGCGGGGCCCGGCGCGAGTGCCAAGAGCCCGGTCGCGCCGATGTAGTTCAGGTCGTGGCCGGCCTCGCCTGAGCGCGGGCCGCGCTGGCCGTAGCCGGAAATCGAGCAATAGACGATGCGGCGGTTGAGCCTGCGCACGTCGGCATAGCCCAAGCCCAGCCGCTGCATCACCCCGGGCCGGAACTGCTCGACCAGCACGTCGGCGCGCTTGAGCAGCGGCATGAGCCGCGCGCGGTCGGCCGCGCTCTTGAGATCGAGCACCAGGCTCTTCTTGCCGCGATTGAGCAGCGCGAACGCCGCGCCCTCGCCCTGCCAGCGCGGCTCGTAGTGGCGCATGTCCTCGCCGCCCGGCCGCTCGATCTTGATCACATCGGCGCCGGCTTCCGCCAGCATCAGCGTGGCAAGCGGCCCCGGCAGCAGGGTGGTGAAGTCGAGCACCAGGAGTTTGGCCAGCGGCTGCATGGGCATCAGCGAACCAGCGCCGGCAACGCGCCGTGCTGCACCAGCCACATCACCGTGGTGAGCGTGCCCACCGACAGCAGCGTGCCGAGCAGCACCGATCCCGAGGCAGGTTCGATCCAGCTCTCGTATTGCCGCGCCAGCACGAACACGTTGAGCGCCGGCGGCAGCGCCGCCATCAGCACCGCGGTCGCGACCCAGCTCGGATCGAACGGACCGAGCAGCGTCAACAGCACGAGCGCCGCCACCGGATGCACCGCGAGCTTGATCAGCACCAGCACCGGCACCTCCCAGGGCACGCGGGTGAGCGGGCGGAGCGCAACCGTCACGCCGAGCGTGAACAGCGCACACGGCGCCGCCGCGCTCTGCAGGAACTGCATCAGCCGGTCGAGCGCGACCGGCGGCTCGAAATGCAACGCGGCGGAGGCGACGCCGAGCGCGGTCGCGATCACCAGCGGATGCAGCAGAATCTTCCGCGCCACTTCGAGCGCGGTCGCGCCGAGCCCCTTGCTGGTCGGACGCGCGATCGCCATCAGGAACGGCACCAGCGAGAAGAACAGCAGCGTCTCGAAGCAGAAGATCAGCGCCACCGGCGCCGCCGCCTGCGCGCCGAGGGTGGCGAGCGCGAGCCCCGGCCCCATGTAGCCGATGTTGCCGTAGGCGCCGGCCAGCGCCGCGATGGTCGCCTGCGCCAGGTCGCGGCGGATCGCCAGCGCCACCGCAAACGACAGCGCCAGCACCAGGAAGGTGCCGAGCGTGGTGGTGACGATGAACGGCACGTTGTTGAGCTGCTCGAACGGGGTCTTGGCCAGGATGCGGTAGAACAGCGCCGGCAACGCCATGTAGAGGATGAAGAAGTCCATCCAGGCCAGGCCGTTGTCGGGAATCTCCTGGAACCGGCCGCAGGCGTAGCCGAGGAAGATCAAGCCGAAATACGGCAGCGCGAGATTGAGGACGTCGATCATGTTGTTCGTTTGGTCATCGCCGGGCTTGTCCCGGCGATCCCGTTTAGAATGGCACGGGCCTTGCCTGCCTGATCGGGATGGCCGGGACAAGCCCGGCCATGACGGCAGTGGTTGCAATCCGCACTTTTATGCCGTTGGAGTCGGCTCATGAAGCTCCCCCGCCAATTCTATCAGCCGCTCGCGATCGGCGCGCCGGCGCCGCTGCGCGAGCTGCCGGTCAAGCTCGAGCGCATGATCCATTTCGTGCCGCCGCATGTCGAAAAGGTCACCGCCAAGGTGCCGGAGCTGGTGCGGCAGATCGACGTGGTGCTCGGCAATCTCGAGGACGCGATCCCGGCCGACGCCAAGGCCGCGGCGCGCGTGGGCTTCATCGCCATGGCGAAGGCGGTCGAGTTCGGCGCGACCGGGCTGTGGACGCGGATCAACGCGCTGAACTCGCCCTGGGTGCTCGACGACATCAACGCGATCGTGGCCGCGATCGGCCACAAGCTCGACGTCATCATGCTGCCGAAGGTCGAAGGGGTTTGGGACATCCACTACCTCGACCAGCTTCTTGCGCAGCTCGAAGCCAAGCATTCGATCCAAAAGCCGATCCTGATCCACGCCATCCTGGAGACCGCCCAGGGCGTCAACAACGTCGAGGCGATCGCGACCGCGTCGCCCCGCATGCACGGCATGAGCCTCGGCCCGGCCGATCTCGCGGCCTCGCGCGGCATGAAGACCACCCGCGTCGGCGGCGGCCATCCGGACTACGTCGTGCTTGCCGATGCGAAGGACGGCGCAACACGGGAAAAATTCCAGCAAGACCTCTGGCACTACACCACCGCCAAGATGGTGGACGCCTGCGCCTCAGCCGGCATCAAGCCGTTCTATGGACCGTTCGGCGACTTCTCCGACCCGGACGGCTGCGAGGCGCAGTTCCGCAACTCGTTCCTGATGGGCTGCGCCGGCGCCTGGTCGCTGCATCCCTCGCAGATCGGCATCGCCAAGCGGGTGTTCTCGCCCGACCCGGCCGAGGTCGCCATGGCGCGCAAGATCATCGCCGCCATGCCCGACGGCACCGGCGCCGCCATGATCGACGGCAAGATGCAGGACGACGCCACCTGGAAGCAGGCCAAGGTGGTGGTCGACCTGGCCCGCCTGGTCGCCGCCAAGGACCCCGACATGGCCGCCCGCTACGGCTTCTAGCGCCTGGGCGCCGCCACAATCCGAGGATAGATTCGAACCATGGCCAAGATCCTGACCGGCAACGTCACCAAGATGCGCACCGCCAAGTTCAAGCTCGGCGAGGTGGTGAAGCACCGCGTGTTTCCGTTCCGCGGCGTGGTCTTCGACATCGACCCGGTGTTCAACAACACCGACGAATGGCTGCTGTCGATCCCCGAGGAGGTGCGGCCGCACAAGGATCAGCAGTTCTACCACCTGTTCGCCGAGAACACCGAGAACGCCTACATCGCCTATGTGTCGGAGCAGAACCTGTTGCCGGACACCTCGGGCGAGCCGGTGCGCCATCCGCAGATCGCCGAGGTGTTCGAGAAGGACAAGGACGGCAGCTACCGCCCGCGAAATTCAGCCTTGAACTGACGCAGCACCGGAAAAGGCGCGACGAGGCCAGACCCAGGCTCGACTGGGCCGCGTTCCACTTCAATCCGCCGGACGAGATTCAGCTCTACGAAAGCGTGACTGTTTTGAATCGAAGCGTTGCCGCGAGGGCGGTGCGCTCCTTCTCCCCGCTTGCGGGGAGAAAGTTGGGATGAGGGGGAGTCTCAACGCATTCGGACTCGCTGAGAGTCCCCCTCACCCGACGCGCCATAGCGCGTCGAAGACGCGCGTGTACGCGCTTAGGGCGCGTCGACCTCTCCCCGCAAGCGGGGAGAGGTGAACCGAGTTTGTGGCTCGCCCGGCGTCAGTTGAGTAGAGCCGTAGCCCGGATGGAGCGAAGCGAAATCCGGGGCTGTTGTGCTGCGTACGAAAACCCGGATTGCGCTGCGCTCCATCCGGGCTACGCTTGCTCTTCTTCATGGGAGTTGTCGCTTTCTTCACGGAGAAACAGCCATGCCCAACACCGTTCGATTGCACCGTGTCCTGGCAACGAAGCCCGATAAGGTCTATCGCGCCTTCATCGAGGCAGACGCCATGGCGAAGTGGCTGCCGCCCAACGGCTTCATCTGCACCGTGCATCACCTCGACGCGAAGATCGGCGGCACATTCAGGATGTCATTTCGAAATTTCACCACGGGCAAGAGCCATTCTTTCGGCGGAGAATATCTGGAGCTCGTGCCCGGCGAGCGCTTGCGCTACACGGACAAATTCGACGATCCCAATTTGCCGGGCGAAATCCAGGTGACGGTGACGCTCAGGCGGGTATCCGTCGGCACCGAGCTGAACATCGTGCAGGAAGGCATTCCCGACGCCATTCCGGTGGAGGCATGCTATCTCGGCTTGCAGGATTCGTTGCGAAATCTCGCCAGCCTGGTCGAGCCCGAAATCAATCAATAGTTCGTGGAGTGTAGCCCGGATGGAGCGAAGCGAAATCCGGGACTGCATCCCCGCGCGCGAGACCCGGATTACGCTGCGCTCCATCCGGGCTACGCTTGCTTCGTCAGGCCGCCCGCGGCCTGACCTCGCGCGCGATCCGCCGGCGAAGCTTTCGATCCGCCGCCTCCAGATCGTGGCGGGCCTGAAGGTTGATCCAGAAATCCGGCGTGGTGCCGAAATAACGCGCGAGGCGCAACGCCGTGTCGGCGGTGATGCCGCGGCGGCCGAGCACGATGTCGTTGACCCGCGACCGCGGCACCTTGATGGCCTGCGCCAGCGTATAGACGCTGATCTTCATCGGCCGCAGGAAATCGTCGCGCAGGATTTCGCCCGGATGAATGAGCGGCAATCGCTTGCCGGTGGCGACCTCGGAGAAGTCGACCCGGCCCGCATCCAAATCGTCGCGCTTGATGCTCATCGCCTCATCCTCTGTGATAGTCCACGATCGCCACATTCCACGCCGCAGCCTCGCGCCATTCAAAGCATATCCGCCATTGATCGTTGACGCGGATGCTGTGCTGTCCGCGCCGGTCGCCATGCAGAGCTTCGAGCCGATTGCCCGGCGGCACCCGCAGATCGTCGAGCTCTCTGGCCGCGTCGACGGCAAGGAGCTTGGCTCTGGCACGGCCTTGAATCTGGTTCGGCAGGGCCTTGACCGAGTAACCGGCAAACAGCGCTGCCGTACGCTTGTCGGCAAAGCTCTTGATCACGGATGCGGAGCGTACCGGAAAACGGTACGCCGGTCAAGATTGATGCCGGATGGACCGAAGCAGCCGTAGCCCGGATGGAGCGAAGCGAAATCCGGGGCTGCTGTGTTGTGTAC
>CAMDEB010000276.1 GCA_945893085.1 Rhodoplanes serenus
CCCGGCCCAAGCGCACCGATCCGTTGGGCGATGATGGCGTCAAGCATGGTGTGCACCTGGTTGCGGTCGGTGCACGGCCATGGCGTCAGGACGCAACCATAGAACCAGAACAGGAGATGCCCGCCCGGCTGGCTCGACAGCGTGAAATAGCCGTAATGAACATAGTTGTTGATCGCGAATGGGATGACGGATGCCGTCACGACGGCGAGCGGGATCAGCGAATAAAGCCCGCAGCGAATCCAGCCGTAGCCGCGGCAGAGCCGCAGCGAATAAATCAGTGCCGGCAGCATGAACACGCCAAAATAAAGAATTGCGATCCGGGTCCAGATCGCGGCGGCGAACAGAAACCCCGTCAACCAGAGTAGCGGGACGGTGCGGTCGCTGCGCAACGCCCAGATGAGCGCGCATAGCCCCCAGCAGAAAAACACCATGAACAGGCTTTCCTGCAGCACGTACGACGTCTGCACGACGAAATTCGGGATAACCGCCGCGACGATCGCAGCGGGGATCGTCAGCGCGTCCGACACCGCTTTGGCTGTGTAGGCGATGGCGATGACAGTCAGGCCGTCGAGGAAGGCTTGCGCGGTCGCGATCACGCGAAGATTTTCGGTGTGAAACAGACGGAGCAAGCCTGCGACGAAGTAGGTGTAGAACGGCGTGCGCTCGATGTCTGGCTGCAGCGCGACGCCGTGCTGGAGCAGCCAGCGCACCGTGATCATGTATTTCTCGGAGTCGCTGCCGTTGTGGAAACTGCCTCCGAAGTGGACCATGCCGGCCTGATAGGCGAGGCGTAGCGCCACCGCGCCGAGCGCGATCAGCACGATGCGCCAGAGCAGATCATCGCGGGCTGACGGTTGCGGGTCTAACATCATCGGCGACGTATCGAGGCGGGAGTGATGGGGCTGCCGGCGCGAAATCGCGATAGCGAGCGGAGTGTATAGGATCGAAACTTCCGGTCAAACAACGGCTTCTCGCTCGGGCCACAGTGAACGGAGAGCCGCGAGCGCCAGTATCATCATCATTGTGGCGAACAGAATCCAGTCGGTAAGCTGGTTGATGTGAAGCGTCTTCTCAGGATGAAATTTGAGCCACATTGAGATGATGCACGATCCGATCAGCAGCCACGCCACCCGCCGAGAGGCCCTGTCCAACGCGAGCCAATCGAACAGTTGTGGCAGACATAGCAGCAGGAAGATCAGGCGATAGGCGTAGTTCGTGCCCAGCAGCAGGAAGCTGCCGCAATAGATGCCAGCGCCGAAAAGGAACGCCGTGCCGTCGCGGCCGGCATCGACTTGAAGCACCGTCGTGCCCCGCCGCCATCCGACGACCGCCAGGACCGCCGCCAGGGCCACGATCGCCGCGACGGCCGCGTGCGGGACCCAAGACTTCGAAAGCCCTGCCAGGTTGAGGCCGAGCTGCGGCGCGTAAAGGATTTCGAAGCGGTCGAAAATCACTGGATAGCCGTAAGAAATGTAGGGCGTGAACGGAGATATCCGGCGGATGTGGGGCAGCACGTCGGTCAAGCTGAAGAGGTAAAGCGCCGTGAAGCCGGCCACGGCGATGCTGACAGCGATGGTGGAGCGGCTGAAGCGCACGATGAGTGACGTGCAGAACAGCGCGATAAATTTGGATACTACGCCGGCGCAGAGCAACATGGCACAGGCGATCGCGCCGCTCCGGCGCCGCTCGGAATAGACCAGCGCCGCCGTACAGACGAGGCCCCATTCCAGGATGTCGATGTTGGCCCGTTCGAACGCAAGGATTGTTGAAGGCGACAGCACCATCGGCAGCGCGACAAGACCAAGAGCGGTCGAGCGGCCGCGCAGCAGCAGGATAAGAAGAATGATCGCGGGAAGCTCGATCACGACGGCGAGCCACATCGTGTCGGCTGCGGTGATTCCGGCCCGGCCAAGCATCAGCCACACCGGGGGATAGTTGTAGTTGCCGGTCCGGTAGCCGCAATCAGCGAAAGGGTAGGGCTCGCCGGCCCGGGCACATTCGGCGGCCGTGGTGGTGACGGCGTGAAGGTCGAAAAACGGCGGGATTGCGACCCCTGGAAAGCCGATCGTTTTCCAGCTCTGCGTCCAGTCGAGCTGGAATATGAAGCTCGCCGTCAGCAGCACGAGAACGACAAGGCCGATTGCTCCGCCGATCACCATGCCCGAGCAGGGTTTGGCCATGACCGCCAAGCTGCGCGCCGCGATGCTGCCAGCGTGACATTCGGCTAAATTCATCCTAATCATTTCGCAGCCGTCGGAAGGAATAAGGCGGGCATGCTAGGCCAAATTGATCCTGAAGATTCGGGGCCTGACAGCGGCGCGCACCATGCCGGTGCCGAGGTCGAAATCACGCTCCTTGTTCCAGTCTACAACGAGGAAGCCAATATCCTCCCTCTGGTGCAGGAAATAAAGAAGGAGATCAGCCTTCCGCACCAGATCGTCATCATTTACGACCGGGACGACGATACGACGCTTCGAAAGCGCGATGCGCTGCTCGCGGTCGATCCCGGCATCGTCTTCGTTCGTAACACCAGCGGCGGCGTCATCAACGCGTTCCGGACCGGTTTCGACGTGGCGAAAACCCGTTATGTCGTGCCGGTGATGGCCGATCTCTCGGACACGCCCTCGACCATCCCGGAGATGCATCGCAAGATGAGCGAAGGCTATGACCTGGTCGTCGGGTCGCGCTACTGCGACGGCGGCCGGAAGGTCGGCGGGCCCTATTTCAAATACCTGTTGTCGATCACCGCCAACCGCACGCTGCACCGGCTGACGGGCATCCCGACCCACGACATGACCAATGCCTTCATCATGTATCGCAAGGAAGTGCTGGACAACATCCACATCCGCAGCAGCGGCGGCTTCGAAGTCACCATGGAATTGATCGCCAAGGCCTTCATCCTCGGCTACAGGATCACCGAGGTGCCCACGGTCAATCGCGACCGCGCCGCCGGCAAGTCGAGTTTTCAGCTGCTCAAATGGATCCGAAATTACCTCTACTGGTATTTTTATATCCTGATCTATTCGGTCGTGAGCCGGATCAACGCACACTATGTGCGCGACACCCGGAAGACCTGATGCCACTTGCCAGCACGAAAGCGCCGGGTGGAGCGATGTCATGAAAGACGTGGCCGAATGCCCGGTTTGCGGACAGCATGACTTCCTCGAATTGTTTCCCAGCAATTATTCGGGAACGGTCGAGCAGGCGGCCGCGTTTTTCCTGACCGATCGCGCGAAGGCGGTTCACGGCCGGATCGCGCGCTGCGCCCGGTGCAGCTTTGTGCTGACTTCGCCGCAATACGAGCCTGCGCAATACGATCAGCTCTACCGCGAGGTGGCCAAGGTCGAGCGTCCTCCAGGCCGGACCCGGGCGGTGTCCGCTCGATACCGGAGCCTGGCCGATCGTGTTGGCGCTTATGCGAAGAGCGGCCGGTTCCTCGATTTCGGCTGCGGCGACGGGCATTTTCTCGATCACATGCCGCAGTTTCAGGGCGTGGGCCTGGAGGTGCGTTCGGGCGTGGCTGTTGGCACCAACGCCAACGACTGCCGGATCATCGTCGGCGAGCTCGAGCCTGCCGTCACGGCGGGGCTGCTCAAGCCCGCGTCGTTCGATTTCATCACGACCTGGGACGTGCTCGAGCATCTGCCGATGCTATCGCGCGACGTCGGGCTCCTTCGCAGCCTGTTGAAGCCCGGCGGTTTTCTGTTCTGCTCGGTGCCGAATGTGGCGAGCTTCGCCGCGAAATTGTCCGGCGAGCGCTGGAACTGCTATCTGCTGGAGCATCTGTGGTATTTTTCGCCGACCACGCTCGGCGCATTTTTCGAGCGCCAGGGTTTTGCCACCCGAGCGGTACGGCCGTTCCTGTTTCCGGCCGATGTGACGACGCTCGCGAGCCGCGTTCAGCAGACCTATGGCCTGCGTCTGCCGGTGCCCAAGGCGATAGCGAATTGGACCCTGCCGCTGCCCGCCGGCGTGATGTTCGGCGCGTTCCAGCTCAAGTCTTAGCGACTCTGGTCAGAGCGCCTTCATTTTCATGAAGGCGAACACGACCATGCGCAGCAGCAGCCAGCCATCGCGGAACCGCGAGATGTTCGTCTCGCCGTAGTGGCGGGCGCCATAGTGGATCGGAATCTCGATGATCTTGAGGTTCTGCTTGGCGGCGCCGAAGATCAGGTCGAAATCGCCGAACGGGTCGAAGTCGCCGAAATAATCGCGGCCCCGTGCAATCGCGTCGTAGTGCCGCTTGGACAGCGCCTTGGTGCCGCACAGCGTGTCGGTGAAACGCTGGTTCACCAGGTAGCTGAACACGCGGGCAAAGAAGCGGTTGCCGAGGAAGTTGAGCGGCTTCATCGCTTCCTTTTCCATCGGATAGACGAGCCGCGTGCCGTTGACCATCTCCGCCTTGCCGCTGACAATGGCATTGTAGAATTTCGGCAGTGCTTCCGGCGGCATGGTGAGGTCGGCATCGAGGATCATCACCACGTCGTTGCTGGCCTGCGCCATCGCCTTGCGTGCGGCGTCGCCTTTGCCTTTGCCGTCCTGCCGCAGCACCTTGATGTCGTGCGTGCCGCGATAGGCCTCCTGCACGCGCAGGCATTCCTCGTAAGTGCCGTCGGTGGAATTGCCCTCGATGTAGATGATCTCAAGCGCACGCCCGAATTTCGGCATTCGCTTGATGGCGGCTTCGATGTTGCCGCGCTCGTTGCGGCAGGGGATGATCACGCTGACCGAGAGATCGGCCGGGCGAGGGGCCTTCAGCGAGCGCAGCACGAAGTAGTCGCGGAGGCATAGGGCGCGAATGCCGGGCATCGGCGCAATGAACCGGTTGATCAGCGTTCCGAGGCCGAACCAGTGCCGCGGCACCAGTTGCCGGTATTCCGACTTGATCAGCTGGAAGTCGGCGAGGTCGATGATGTTGAGAAAGTCCGTGTTAACGAGATAGTTGGTCGGCGGCTGGGGCATTCGCAGCCCGAGCCGCTCTGCGAGCTTCAGCACGGGCTCCCAGAGATGGGAGTGGTACGCGATGATGATGCGAGTGTCCGAGCCGCAGACCTGGTGAAGGCGCGACAGCGCGTTCTCGACATCGTCCAGCATGCCGACCGTGTCCGACAAGATGACGTAGTCGAACGGCCCCGCAAGCCGGGCGATGACGTCCGGATCCTCGATGTCGCCGATATCGAACGACAGCTGCGGATGACGCGCCCGCGCCGTCGCGACCATGTTCGGCGAAAGATCGACGCCGACGCCGAACGACGGCTCCAGCGCCGCCAGGAGGTCGCCGTTGCCGCAGCCAAGGTCGAGAACGCGCGCGTCCTTGGGCACGAGGAACTGCATGAACCGCTGGTCGTCGGCGTAGAAGGCCTTGTTACGGTCGGTCCATGACGCACGCTCCGCCGCGATGCGGTTGGCGTGCTCCAGGATCTCCGCTTTGCGCGAATTGAAGAGCGATCTCGGCGCGGGCATGTTCACGGGCGATTCTGGTCCGATCCGGACAGTGACGGCGGCACGGCGGCCACGTTGCTTCGGGGGACTGGAACAATGCCGAAACAGTTGCGTCAAGGGTTATTATTAACGCTGGGGCGGAAGCGCCCGCGGTTGCTGATAATGTCTATTGCGGGTGGCGTATCGGGGTCGCTATGAAGCGGCGGCGGGGGATTCCTCAGAATGCCGCATGATCGCAGGATCGCCGTGATCGGGTCGGGCTGCGTCGGCCTCCCTAGTGTTGCCGCCGAGGCGCGTAAAGCTGCTGGTCCATAGGGGAACGAGCACGATGTCCGCGAAGGTCGCATTGATCACCGGTATCACCGGTCAGGACGGCGCCTATCTCGCAGAGTTCCTGCTCCGCAAGGGGTACACGGTGCATGGCGTGAAACGTCGCTCGTCGTCGCTCAACACCCAGCGGGTGGATCATCTCTACGAAGATCCGCACCTGGAAGACGTGAATTTCTTCCTGCACTACGGCGACATGACCGACGCCACCAACTTGATCCGGTTGATGCAGGAAACCCAGCCCACGGAAATCTACAATCTCGCCGCACAAAGCCACGTGCAGGTGAGCTTTGAGACCCCCGAATACACCGCGAACTCCGATGCGCTCGGCACGCTGCGGTTGCTCGAAGCGATCCGGATTCTCCGGATGGAAAAAAGCGTGCGGTTCTACCAGGCATCGACGTCCGAACTCTACGGCAACGCCAAGGAATTTCCGCTGCGTGAGACTTCGCCCTTCGCGCCGCGCAG